>JBHADN010000028.1:0-7848 GCA_041855085.1 Catonella sp. | reverse complement strand
CCAAATACATGGACGGTCATGGAGCTGCTGTGGGCGGTGCTATAGTAGATGCCGGAAAGTTTGACTGGCTTGCACATGCCGACAAATATCCGGGACTTTGCACTCCGGATGAGTCCTATCATGGCATAGTTTATGCCGAGAGATTCGGAAAAGAGGGCGCATTTATAACCAAGGCGGTTGTGCATCTTATGAGAGATTTAGGCTCTACCCAGTCCCCACAGAGCGCTTTTATACTTAATCTGGGACTTGAGTCCTTACATCTGCGTATGAAAGCACACAGCGCAAACGGTCTTGCCGTAGCCGAATTTTTGTCAAAGCACGAAAAAGTTGAAAATGTGAGCTATCCGGGGCTTAAGGGAGATAAGTATCATGAGCTTGCAAATAAATATCTGCCTACGGGAGCTTCAGGAGTCGTTTCCTTTGAAATAAAGGGCGGCAGAGAGGCGGCGGAAGAATTTATGACCAAGCTTAAGCTGATTGCAATAGAAACACATGTTGCGGACGCAAGAAGCTGCTGCCTTTGCCCGTCCATCACAACCCATCGTCAGCTTACCGACGAGCAGCTTGTTTCCGCCGGAGTTTCAGCCGGCCTTATAAGAGTTTCCTGCGGAATAGAGGACACTGAAGACCTTCTAAATGACATTAAACAGGCTCTGTCCTAAAGCTTTACTTGAAAGTTTCAAATTTCCATGTTAGACTGTATTTCGCAAGAAACACAGATGGTCGCGCCTTTGTCCTATGGCAGGGGTGAGGAAAGTCCGAGCTTCACAGGGCAGGATGCCAGATAACGCCTGGTGGAGGTGACTCCAAGGAAAGTGCAACAGAAAATAACCGCCCGACTGCGTCGGGTAAGGGTGAAAAGGTGGTGTAAAAGACCACCGCCCTGTTGGTAACAAGAGGGGCAGTGTAAACCCCATCCGAAGAAAGACCAAATATAAGGCTATACAGTTGCCCGCTGTGCCTTTAGGTAGGTCGATAGAGGCTGTCGGCGACGGCAGTCCCAGATAGATGATCATCTGATACAGAACTCGGCTTATAGTGTTTCTTGCTGTTATTTACGTAATACGAACTAAGACCGCCCGTTTGACGGGCGGTCTTAACTTTTTTATCCGAAATATTCCATTCATTGCCGCAAGAAATGCAAAGCTTCTTAGGCATGAAAACAGCTTCCTCCTATAAACTCCCTTACCAAAGAGTTCTTAGGCACTTCATCCGACGGCATTCCTATAAAGTAATTAAGGAATTTAAGCAGTCTGTTCGCCTCCGTGTGATACGGAGAACTTTCGTCTATACCGAAAAGCAGCGGCTCGGCATATTGCTTGATTATTGCAAGCTCATAGACGGTTGAAGAGTCAATCATAGCATCCGCCTCTTCCTGGAACGGAAAAATATTTTTTTCTTCTCCCCGTCTTACCGAAGCCCATCTCGCAAGAGTATCTTCCGCCGTATTGCCTCTGGTTCTCGCATCTCTTACCATTCTTCTTAAAAGTCTTAAGTCGCTTGTATGTATTCTGTTGTGGTCATCTATATTTAGCTGTGTAAGGGCGCTTATATAGATTTTATATTTATTTTTCTTAGGCAAAGCCTCCGAAAACTTGTCATTTAAGCCGTGTATTCCCTCTATTACGAGTATGTCGTCCTTGCCCAGCTTAATCTTCTTACCCCTGTACTCTCTCTTTCCCGTCTTGAAATTATAAGTAGGAAGCTCTACTTCCTTGCCCGCCAGCAAGTCGAGCATATCCTTATTGAACTGCTCTATATCTATCGCCTCAAGCGCCTCGAAGTCATACTCTCCATTTTCATCTAAAGGAGTGTCTTCTCGGTTTTTGAAATAATCGTCCGCTGCTATAGGATGCGGCTTTAAGCCATGTACCATAAGCTCTATCGCCAGTCTGTGTGAGGATGTTGTTTTTCCCGAGGACGACGGTCCCGCTATCATAACTATTCTCTTGTCGGGATTTGAGGCTATATTCTCCGCTATCTTGGCATACTTGCCCTCAAGCAGAGCCTCATTTACAAGTATTACATCGTTTATTCTGCCCTCGGATATGGCATCGTTAAGCTCTCCTACATTGTCTATGCCTACGCGCCCTCCCCATGAGTTTGACTCCTTCATCGTATTGTAGAGCAGCTCCAGAGGCTTCCAGTCAGGTCTTGCCACCTCTATTCCCTGAACTTTGCCGGGCAATGAAATTACCACTCCGTCATCATATTTTTTAAGGTCAAAAGATACTAAAACTCCGGTAGAAGCCGGCATATAGCCATAAAAATAGTCTGTATAATCTCCAAGAGTGTAGACATTGGTTGTAGAACCTCTGCGGTATCTGAACAAATGTTCTTTGTCCGTCAGATTATGCTCCAGAAATTTTTTTACCGCCTCCCTGGTAGGAAGTGTGGATTTTTCAAATCTGATATCCTCTTTTACAAGAGTGTCCATCCTATCCCTTACTTTTAACACAAAATCATCATCTATCTTCACATTTCCCTTTATGCTTATAAAAAGTCCGTTTCCGATTGAATATTCGCAACTTATGTTTTCAATTGCGGTCTTTCCGTACACATCATATACGGACTTTATAAAAAGAAACAGCACTCCCCTTTCGTATGCCCTTGCTCCGTCTGCATTCTTAACATCAAGGAAAGCTACCTCCGCATCTTCCTTAACACTTCTCCAAAGCTCCTTAAGTCTTCCGTTTACCTTTGCAAGAATTTTACCATGATTTGTGCCGTACAGCTCGTCTGCAATTGTGGAAAGCCTGACATCGCCGTTATACTCTTTCTTCTTTCCCTCTACAGTTATTATCATTTTTACCCTCCTTATATCTGCCGAGTGCCTCGTTTACAAGACAAAGCTCCGATTTTATCACTTCTACCCTGTTTTCCTTTGTATTTTCCTGAGATTTTAAGAATTTATCATCTGAAAGAAGTCTTTCAAAATGCTCCTTTCTCTCTTTTAAGAACTCCAAAAGCACGGGATTTTTTTCGGCTATCAGACAAGGGCCGAATTCATCTTCCGCACCGACTCCGATTTCATCCCCTTTCGATACGGCACTTCCCCTTGCCGCCTTTATTATCTGATAATATTTGCCTCCCTCTTTCAGCATGTCCTCATTTACTACTATAAATCCGTTTTCCCTGAGATACCTTCTTACAACTCTGAGATCCGACTGAGGCTCAAGCACCAGCGTTTTTGCTCCTGCCACGACCTTTTTGCCGTTTTCCAGTATTTCCCTTATCAGCATTCCTCCCATGCCTGATATTAAAATGGTGTCCGCTTCGCCCTCACGAAAGCCCGAAAGCCCCGAGCACAGTCTTAACTCAATTCTGTCCGAAAGTCCTGCCGCTTCTATGTTTGCCCTTGCAGACCTTAACGGACCTTCTCTGAGATCCGAGGCAATAACTTTATCCGCCTTTTCTTTTTCAATAAGATCTATCGAAATATATGCATGATCACAGCCGATATCTGCAATAACCCCCGTCTTATCCGTAATCGCCGATATAGCCAGCATTCTTTTCGGTATTCTCTTCTTTTTTATCATAGCTCCAAATAATCCTTTAATTTTCTGCTCCTGCTCGGCTGCCTCAGCTTACGCAATGCTTTCGACTCAATCTGCCTTATCCGCTCTCTTGTAACCTGAAATTCCTTGCCCACCTCTTCAAGCGTCCTTGTCCTGCCGTCATCCAGACCGAATCTGAGCCTTATCACTCTTTCCTCCCTCGGAGTAAGACTTTCAAGCACCTCGTCAAGCTGATCCTTTAATAAGGCAAAGGTAGCCATATCTATAGGTGTTTTGTAGTTGTCATCCGGTATGAAATCTCCCAGATGGCTGTCATCCTCCTCGCCTACCGGAGTTTCAAAGGAAACCGGCTCCTGTGCGATTTTCAGAATTTCCAGCACCTTTTCAGCCGGCATGTCAATCTCTCTGGCTATTTCTTCCGGCTGAGGCTCTCTTCCAAGGCTCTGGGTAAGCTGTCTTTGCATCCTTATCAGCTTATTTATAGTTTCAACCATGTGTACGGGAATTCTTATCGTCCTCGCCTGATCCGCTATTGCCCTTGTAATGGACTGCTTTATCCACCATGTAGCGTAGGTGCTGAACTTATAGCCCTTGGTATAATCAAACTTTTCAACCGCCTTTATAAGCCCCAGATTTCCCTCCTGTATAAGGTCTAAAAACTGCATTCCCCTGCCGAGATATCTTTTGGAAATGCTCACAACAAGCCTAAGATTTGCCTCTGTAAGCTCTTTTTTGGCTATTTCATCTCCCTCCGCCATCCTTTTTGCTATGTCTATCTCCTCTTCGGTGGAAAGCAGAGGAACCTTCCCGATTTCCTTAAGATACATTCTTACCGGATCTTCCATGCTTATTCCGTCCGGAACCGCAATCTCTATATCCTCTTCCTCTATTGTCGCCTCGTCATCATCCGTCTTTATCAGCAGTTTTTCATCATCATATTCCTTATCATCAAACATGATAACATCTACGCCATGTTTTTCAAGATATAAGCATATTTTATTAAATTCCTTGCTGCTTAAGGCTTCTTCTTCAAAAAAACTATGCACTTCTTCAGGTTCCAACAAGTTATTTTTCTTTGCCGCAATTTCCATCAGTTCTTTCAATTTAAGTTCACGCTGCTCTTTGCTTACCATAAATTTCTCCTCTCGGCACTCTGAATGATTATTACAAGCTTATTTTCTTAAGTTCCCCCTGC
Source organism: Catonella sp. (assembly GCA_041855085.1). Taxonomy (GTDB): domain Bacteria; phylum Bacillota; class Clostridia; order Lachnospirales; family Lachnospiraceae; genus Catonella. The sequence continues at coordinate 3,135 of JBHADN010000028.1, read as the reverse complement.
TTCTTTATCAATTCAGGCAAAAGTTCTTTTCTGCCTGTTTCAACAGCTTCCTGCATAGCCGCGTCAAGAGCCGCTTTTTTCACCCTTATCGTAATTTCCTTAAATACCTTCCCTATATCCCCCTCGTCTATATCGCTGTCAAACCTCTCCTCAAACACCGCAGTAACTTCGCTTTGCTCCTCTCCGGTTTCATATCTGCTTATGATAGCTGATACATCCGGATTTTTACCGCTTTCAATCTGCGAAAACAGCCTCTCTGCAATATCCCTGTATAGCGGAAGAAGAAAATCCTCGGCGGATATAATATGTTTAATTTTGCCGTAGTTTTCAGGTCTTTCCGATATAAAGCTTATAAGCAGCCTGTTCGCCTTTAATTTCCCCTCGTCGGCGGTGCTTATTCTGTCCTTATTTTTTATGATATTTTCGGTTTCTTTGACAGTTTTTCTGAATTCTTTGCTTATACCTATTTTGTTTACCAGCTGCCTCAAAGCGTCTTTTGAAATGAAATATTTCTCCGTTACGGCAGTAAGATAGTTCTCCCTTTCTATTTCCTCCGTAAACTCCGTAAGCCTTTCAGAAACCTTATAGAAAAATTCCGTTTTTTCCTCCGGATCGGAAAGATTGTAACCGCTTTCCAGATTGGAAATTTCAAAGTTGAAGCTGCTTTCGGCATTTTTTATTCTGTTCAGATATTCCTCCCTGCCGAGCGCCCTTATAAAATCATCCGGATCTTTATGCGGTTTAAGACTCAGCACCTTTACTCTGACGCCCGCATCTTTCAGTATGGGTATAGCCCTAAGAGCCGCCTTTACTCCCGCCTCGTCACTATCGTAGCTTATTACCGCTTCTTTTGCATATCTTGCTATAAGCCTTGCCTGCTCCGGTGTAAGGGCGGTACCGAGCGAAGCTGCCGCGCTGTTAAAGCCTGCCTGATGAAGCGCTATAACATCCATATACCCCTCACAAAGCAGAATGTAGTTTTCCTTACTGTGCCTTGCCGTATTCAAGCCGTATAAATTCTTACGCTTATTGAAGATGAGGGTTTCCACCGAGTTGAGATACTTGGGCATCCCCTCTCCCATAACTCTTCCCCCGAAAGCGATTACCTTGTTGTTCTGATCCATAATCGGGAATATAACCCTGTTACGGAACATATCGAATACGCCTCTGCCCTCTTTAAATCCTATAAGCTTCGCCTCGAGCATAAGTTCGTTGCTGTAACCCTTTGTCCTCAGGTATTCATACAGCGCCTTCCCCGACTTCGGAGCATAGCCCAGTCCGAAGGAGTTTATAACCTCATCCGTAAGCTCTCTGTCCTTCAGATACGAAAGCGCCGAAGCCCCCTGTTCGTCACGCAGCTTAAAATAATAAAATTTGGCGGTTTCTCTGTATATGTCCAAGAGTCTGCTTCTTAAATCCGCTCTTTTTTTAGACTCTTCATCCTCTCTCTCCACGGGAAGCCGTACCCCCGCCTTGTCCGCGAGTTCCTCGACCGCCTCTGCAAATGTGAAGTTTTCATACTTCATAAGAAATGTAATTACATTTCCTCCTGCTCCGCAGCCGAAGCAATGAAATATCTGCTTATTCCTGCTTACTGAAAATGAGGGTGTTTTTTCTCCATGAAACGGGCAAAGTCCTACATAGTTTCCGCCTCTTTTTGTCAGTCTTACAAAAGGAGAAATAACATCCACTATGTCGTTTTTTTCCCTGACTTCATCAATTATTTCTTCTGAATAATACATTTATCTCCTTAATATTTTCCCCAGCGCACCGGCACAAACACATCCTTTATTGTCTTAATCGCATAGTCGTCCGACATCCCTGCTATATAGTCGCACACTACCCTTTCAACAGGCTCTCCGTATTCCTCCACCAGCCGCTTGTAGTACTCCGGCAAAAGTTCCTGCTTATCCATATAATAGTTGTACAGATATTCGACCAGACGCCCTGCCTGTATTTCTTCGCTCTTTGCCGCAGGATTGCTGTAAACCTCCCGCATAAGAAAGCTTCTCAGCCCCTTCATAGCCTTTTCTATTTCCTCGGACATCCGTATATCCGGCTTTTCAAGGCTTGTATAGATTACATCCTTTACCATACTGTCTATCCTGCCTGCCACACTATGCCCCAAGACATCGGTAAATTCTTTCGGAAGATCTTCCTCCGTGAGTATGCCTCCTCTCAAAGCATCATCTATGTCATGATTTACATAGGCTATTTTATCCGACAGCCTTACTATTTTACCCTCCAGGGTAGCCGGCTTGCAAGCACTTCTGTGGTTTCTTATTCCATCCCTTACTTCTTTGGTAAGATTCAGCCCCATTCCGTGCTTTTCCAAAAGCTCGACAACCCTTACGCTCTGCTCATTGTGATGAAATCCGTACGGCGATATTTTGTTGAGCACCCTTTCTCCTGCGTGCCCGAACGGAGTGTGTCCGAGGTCATGTCCCAGAGATATCGCCTCGGTCAGGTCCTCGTTCAGCCTTAAAGCTCTGGCAATAGTTCTGGCAATCTGCGACACCTCAAGCGTATGAGTAAGTCTTGTCCTGTAGTGATCTCCCTCGGGATCGAGAAACACCTGCGTTTTATGCTTCAGCCTCCTGAAAGCTTTGCTGTGAACAATCCTGTCACGATCTCTCTGATAAGCCGTCCTTATCTCATCCTTTTCCTCATCTCTGTCCCTGCCTGAAGAAGTATCCGAAAAAGAAGCAAACTCGGAAAGGGTGCGGTGCTCAAGCTCTTCCCTCATCTCTCTTATACTTTTTTTGTACTCCATTTCCACCTCCGAATTCCAACACTTCGAACGAATTTTTTTGCAAACCCTCTACTATTAATATTACATATTTTTTCTGTTTTTCCTTTTTTGTAACCTTTTTGTAAATCGAATTTGTTACAATTTTATCGTAGTATTGCTTTAGCACCCTGAAACCTTTTGATTTGAAACAGAATTTGGAGAATATAATGGTAAGTAACTACTGGTTCGAACTCGCTTCAACTATTTTGGCTTTGGCGATTGGCTATATGTTGCTGTTTAGAAAGACTATAATGATGCCGTACAACAGGATATTTAAACTGCTGTTTTTTTCAGCATTTATATCCTCTGTGAGTGCACTCTGCCAGGTTCTGCTTGAGAACATG
>JBHADN010000027.1:0-3285 GCA_041855085.1 Catonella sp. | reverse complement strand
GCCGCAGGAGATGATTTGCCGAAGCAGGTCAGGGGAATAATAGAAGACTGCGGATATTCGTCGCTTAATGCGCAGTTAAGACACAATATGAAGTCGGATAAGAGAGTTATGATAACTCCTATAATAGCCGCTTCAAGCATAGTAACCAAAAAGAAGGCGGGATATAAATTTTCGGACTGCAGTTCGGTGGATGCATTGAAGAGGGCTACCCTTCCAATGCTTTTCATACATGGAGATGCGGATGATTTTGTACCTACTTACATGGTATTTGAAAACTTTGAGGCATGTGCAAGCGAAGATAAATCAATGGTACTCATAAACAAAGCAAGACATGCGGAGGGTTATTTTGTAGACAAAGAAGCTTACGAAGAGGCGGTAGAGAATTTTATAGACAGGATAATGGGAGATAATTGATGAAAAAAATAGTGCTTACGGGCGGAGGTACTGCCGGACATGTTACTCCCAATATCGCCCTTATACCTATGTTAAAAAAAGAGGGCTATGAGATACATTATATAGGCTCTTACGAGGGTATAGAAAGGGATATGATAGAAAAACTCGGAGTAAACTATATAGGAATATCCTCAGGAAAGCTTAGAAGATATTTCAGCCTTAAAAATTTTACAGATCCGTTCAGAGTAATAAAGGGCTTCGGAGAGGCAATGAGGGTATTAAGGCTTATAAAGCCTGATGTTGTGTTTTCAAAGGGCGGCTTTGTAACCGTTCCGGTGGTATTTGCCGCTAAAAAATGCGGTATACCTGCAATCATCCATGAGTCGGACATGTCGCCGGGACTTGCCAACAGACTTTGTATACCCAAGGCGGAATATGTACTTGCCAATTTTCCGGAGGCTCTTGCCAATCTGCCTAAGGAAAAGGTAATACTTTCAGGTACGCCTATAAGAGAGGAACTTTTTACCGGAAATAAAAAGCTTGGACTTGATTTTTGCGGCTTTAACGGAGAAAAGCCTGTGCTTACGGTTATCGGAGGAAGTCAGGGAGCGTTGGCTGTAAATGAGGCTGTAAGAAGCATACTTCCAAGGCTTACGGAAAGGTTTGATGTGGCACATATATGCGGAAAAGGAAAGGTTGATGAAAGCCTGCGCAATGTGGAAGGGTATGTGCAGTTTGAATATGTAAACGAAGAATTGAAAGATGTATTTTGCGCGAGCGATATGGTACTTTCAAGAGCGGGAGCAAATGCTATTTGTGAGCTTCTGGCACTCAGAATACCGAATGTTCTTATTCCTCTGTCTGCCAAGGCAAGCAGAGGTGACCAGATATTGAATGCGGACTCATTCAAAAAGCAGGGTTTTTCAGAGGTGCTTTATGAGGAGGATATTACGGATGACAAACTGTTTGATGTAATCGAAAAGACCTATAATCACAGAAGCGTGTATATAAACAATATGGAAAACAGCAGTCAAACGGATGCGGTAAGCATTATAATTGATTTAATAAACAAATGCGGCAAATAGGAGGAAATTATGATTACAATTTACGGTAGTGAAATGTGCCCTGACTGTACAGCTTGCAAACACAACTTTGACAAGTACGGAGTTGAGTATAATTTTTTGGACATAAACAAGGATTTGAAATATTTGAAGGAATTTTTAATCCACAGAGATACAAATCCTGTTTTTGACAGACTTAAAAAGATATATGATATTTGTCTGCCTGCCTGTATAGATGAAGAGGGCAATGTATTTACGGATTGGGAAACATATCTTAGAAATAGGGGATTGGAGCCTGTGTACAACTTTTAGGCAAATATTAAGACAGCCTGTCCGCAACCGCTTTACGGGGTAATATCCGTTGTTCGCGGTTGCAGGCAGGCTGCCTGTGTTTGGGGGTGTATTTGTTTTGTCCTTATTCGCCGATTTTTTTATTCAACGCTTCTAAAAGTTCTTCTGTATCTATCCCATGTACCAGACAGGCATCGTCTAAAGACTCCATAAGCGAGGATGGACAGCCTATACAATGCATTCCTGCATCCAGAAGGACTTCAGCAACTTCAGGATATTTGTGCACAAGATCGCCCATAAGCATATCTCCAGTTATTTTGTTGCCGCCATCGGAGGACTTTCCGAAGAAAAGCTCAATATCATCCTCAACCGTTCCTATTCCGGCTATGCCGAATTTTTCTACAAGCACTCCGGCTACATTCGGGCTTAAAAAAGCAGGGAGTGTAGGTCCTAAGTGAATATCCTTTACACCCAGATACAGAAGTGCAAGAAGAACGATTACAGCTTTCTGCTCATACCATGCGATGTTGTAGGTAATAGGCAGGTCATTTATACTCTCTACTCCAAATACTTCTTTAAGCTTAAGAGCAATTACGGCAAGAGAATAGGAGTCATTACACTGTCCCGCATCAAGTACCCTAGGTATGCCGTTTATATCGCCAAGGTCAAGCTTATTGTACTTATACTTTGCACAGCCTGCAGTAAGTATAACTGCACTTTTCGGAAGAGCCTTGGCAAAATCGGTATAATAATTTCTGCTCTTTGCTCTGCCGTCACAGCCTGCCATAACTACAAATCTTGTTATAGCTCCAGACTTTACAGCCGAGATAACTTCTCCTGCAAGAGAAAATACCTGACTGTGTGCAAATCCGCCTACAATCTCTCCTGTTTCTATCTCTGTAGGAGGAGGGCAGGTCCTTGCCAGATTTATAATTTCTGAAAAATCTTTGACTTCGCCATATTTGCCGGATATATGTTTACATCCCGGATAGCCTGCCGCGCCCGTGGTGAAAAGTTTGTCCTTGTAGCTGTCCTTCGGAGGAACTATACAGTTGGTTGTCATAAGGATAGGCCCATTAAAGGACTCAAATTCTTCCTTCTGCTTCCACCATGCATTTCCGTAATTTCCTACAAGATTTGAATATTTTTTAAGCTTAGGGTAGTAGTGTGCAGGCAGCATTTCAGAATGCGTGTAGACATCTACGCCTGTACCCTGTGTCTGTTCAAGGAGCATTTCTATATCTCTTAAGTCGTGCCCTGAAACCAGTATACCCGGATTTTTGCCGACACCTATGTTTACCTTGGTTATCTCAGGATCGCCGTAGGCAGTTGTATTTGCAGTATCCAGGAGTGCCATACCGGAAACGCCGTACTTGCCGGTTTCAAGGGTAAGAGCTACAAGGTCATCTGCACTGAGGCTGTCATCCAATGTAGCGGCAAGCGCCTTCTGTAAAAATATATCTACTTCCTCATCGTCCTTAAGGAGTGCATTGGCATGCTTTGAATATGCCGAAAGTCCTTTAAGTCCATATACGATAAG
>JBHADN010000026.1:0-3435 GCA_041855085.1 Catonella sp. | reverse complement strand
GAATATAGGCGGCGGATGTGAAGTCTGCCGCCCTTTGTAAAAATATCAAACAAACAGTATAAAACAGTTGACAAATGATATATGCTGTTATATACTGTTAGCAAGCAAAGGAGATAATTATGATGCTGATTGTTAACAATTCATCTATGATTCCTATTTACCAACAGATTGTAGAACAGATCAAGCTCCTTATCAGGGATGGTAAGGCGGCGGAAAATGAACCTCTCCCTTCGGTACGCAGCCTGTCAAAAGACTTAAAAATAAGCGCACTTACAGTCAAAAAGGCTTATGACCAGCTTGAGGAGGAGGGCTTTGTAAAGACTGTTCATGGAAAGGGAACATTTATAAGTGTTGCAAATAAATCTCTATTGATGGAGGAAAAGCTTAAGGAGATAGAGGCTGATTTTGAACTGGCAATTCAAAAAGGGCTTTTATTCGGTATCAAAAGAGAAGAGCTTAGAGAAATGTTTGATATTTTATTGGGAGGCGACAATGTTAAAAGTTGAGGGCTTAAGAAAAAACTACAAGGATTTCAGTCTGGATGTGTCTTTGGAAGTTCCAACCGGGGCGGTTACGGGGCTGGTATGCAGGCGAGCTTTAAGCTTATTACTGCGGCAACACATAAGTCCAAATTTCTTTTGCTGGATGAACCTACCTCGGGGCTTGATGTAATTGCAAGGGAGGAAATACTTGATTTTATCCGGACTTATATGATTGAAAACGAGGATTGCTCGGTAATCATATCATCTCACATAGCCGGCGACCTCGAGGGGATTTGCGACGATATATATCTTATAGAAAATGGCAGAATTATAATGCATGAAGAAACGGATAGACTGCTTTCGGATTACGGAGTGCTTAAAATAAAAGAGGAAGAATTCGATAAGGTAGACAAAAGGTTTGTGATGAGATGTAAAAAGGAAAATTTCGGATATAAAATGCTCACAAATGAAAGGCAGTATTATATTGAAAACTATCCGAAAATGGTCATAGAAAGGGCAAATATAGATGAACTCATTACAATTATGGATAAGGGGGAGATTCTGTGAAAACACTTATACTGAAGGATATTTTTTATATAAATAAGCAGATAAGGATGCTGGGACTTATCATACTTGCCATAATGGGAGGAGTAACTCTGATATTCGAACTTAAAGCAGCTCAGGGATTTTCATTGGGAGGCTGGCTGTTGGAACTGGCAAATGCCTTTGCAATGTTTCATATAGTTACCGCATTTAATCTGCCTACAGTTGTAAAATACGGAAGAGAAAAGGCGAGAACTGCGATTGTCGCAGTTTATCTGGTATTGATAGGTGCAGGCTACGGAATTTACAAGCTGCTTGAATCCTCTATTATCATAGACTATGAAGGGGTGCTTAGCTTTGTGAGAGGAAATGCCGAACTTACAGCCTTAATCATAACAGGAGTTTCGCTATTGATATATCTAATCTCCTGTGCCGTAAGTATGAAAATATTTGAAAACAGGGAGTTTTAGGAAAAAGACAAATTAACCCGAATTATTCAAACAAGCAGGGGCTTTTGCAGTTTGCACTTCTGTGTGAATAATTCGGGTTTTTAGTTGCGAAAATTAAATATAAATTTCTGAAAGGCTGTTGTATTCCAGGCCATGCACTCCTGCAACGCTTCTGTTTACAAGCTTGCCGTCATAGCAGTTTACTCCGGCATATATGGCAGGACTCCGCTTTGCGGCATTTTCAAGTCCTTTTCCTGCAATCTGAAGCCCGTATCTGAGGGTTGCATTTGTAAGGGCAATTGTGCTTGTTCGCGGAACCGCTCCCGGCATATTGCCCACACAGTAATGAACTACACCGTCTTCTATGTAAATAGGGTTATCGTGCGTGGTAACATGACTGGTTTCTCCGCAGCCTCCCTGATCTATGGCAACATCTACAAATACCGATCCCCTTTTCATTTCTGAAAGGTATTTCTTTTTAAAGAGCTTAGGAGCGGAATCTCCCGGAATTAAAACCGAGCCGATTACAAGATCTGCGGTCTTAACCGCCCTTTCTATGTTGGAGTCATCGCTTACCAAGGTTTGAACGCTCTGTCCGAAAATATTGTCAAGCTCTTCAAGACGCTTCAGGTTCACATCCAATATGGTCACATTTGCGCCCATTCCCACAGCTATCTTACAGGCATTTGTACCTACAGTACCACCTCCGAGGATGACAACCTCGGCTTTTCGCACTCCGGGAACTCCTGACAGCAGAACACCCTCACCGCCGTAGTGCTTTTCGAGGTATTTTGCTCCTTCCTGAACGGAAAGGCGACCGGCAATCTGGCTCATGGGAACAAGGCAGGGAAGTGAATTATCAGCTTCCTGTATGGTTTCGTATGCAACAGCCTTTACCTTTCCTGCAAGCAATGCCTCTGTCTGAGGCTTATCCGCGGCAAGATGGAGATAGGTATAGAGAATAAGCCCTTCGTGAAACAGCGAGTATTCTTCTTTAAGAGGTTCTTTTACCTTTATCATCATTTCTGCCGTATTCCAGGCTTCAACAGCAGTATCGAGCAAAGTGGCTCCTGCTTTCTCATATTCTTCATCGGAAAAGCCTGAGCCTGTACCTGCGCCCTTTTCAATATACACTTCGTGGCAGGCGGCAATGTAGCTGCGTACATTGTCAGGGGTAAGTCCTACTCTGAATTCGTTATTTTTGATTTCTTTAACACAAGCTATTTTCATTGATTTATCTCCTTTTGCCCGGCGATTTGGTCAGATAATCCGAGTTGATATAATTTTATAACAGATATTTGCAGATAACAATAATTTTTACAAATTATTTTGGAGGGATTAAGAACGACATTATAAACGACAACTTTTTGATGATGATTTAAATGTTTAGATTTCTTTTAATATTATTAACTTCGAAACATTGATTTTCCGCCCTGAAATGTGTATCTTATATTTGAGATTGTAAGGGTATTTATCTTGGGCTGAGGGGTGGTGTTTATACTATGAACAATGTATGCAGAGAGATATTCAGAGCTATTTTTGAGGGGAAATGGCTTAAAATAGAGTATAAAAATCTAAGAGGAGAGATAACAAAATACTGGATAGGTATAGTGAATTTATATCCCAAAGACAGAATACTTGATGCTTATGGATTTAATATAGGATTATCTTTGATGCAAAGGTATGAAAAGCTGTATATAGACTCCATACTGTCGGCGGAAACGGTAGACGGAAGCTATTGCGAGAGGAATGAAGAGCTTATTGAAGATATAGAGATGAATGCTGAAAAATATGCGGAATTGTTTTCACATAGTGTAAATCTTAAGGTACTCAGTTATCTTGAAATGTGCAATAAGCTTGACGGAACTAATTATCTTACGGATTTTGAGCTTATCAATTATCTTGACAGGGAAAATATAGGTCAGGGCAAATATGAGCTTTCAGAGGAACAGTTTAAATTT
>JBHADN010000025.1:0-3151 GCA_041855085.1 Catonella sp. | reverse complement strand
GGTCTAGTTGCCACAAATTATTTGCAGGACGAAATAAGACGGTACAGACATTTCTTTTCATCGAACACTTGTTTACAAAAGGTCGAACAGAGAAATCTGGCTTGAATTGGGCAGTTCATTTATAAGTCCCAGATTTGTCATATTGTCTATGGCTGTCTGGGTAATTCCCTTAGCCCTGCGCTTCAAATCATCCTTTGAGAGAAATTTCCCCTTTTTAGCCGACTCATAAAGAGAGTATGCCGCCTTGTCGCCAAGCCCTTCTATGGTAACGAGCGCAGGCATGATTTTTCCGTCTATTATCTGAAAATGCTTAGGCTTAGCCCTATATATGTCAATAGGCATAAATTCAAAACCTCTGGCATACATCTCAAGCACTATATAAGCATCTCCCAGTATCTCCTCATCTTTATTTTTCCTGAGCTTCTTCTCCGTCTTTTTTATTTCTTTTATTATTCCGGAAAGCTTTTCTTTACCGAAGCAGAACAGCCCGTAGTCGAAGGCGGTAGCTCTTATACTGAAAAATGCTGAATAATAAGCTAAAGGATGATAAACCTTAAAATATGCTATCCTGAAGCCCATCATAACATAAGCCGCTGCATGCGCCTTCGGAAACATGTATGCAATTTTTTTACATGACCAGATATACCAGTCGGGAACATTATGCTCCTTCATAGCCTTTTCCCACTCCGGCTTAAGACCTTTTCCCTTACGCACGCTCTCCATAATACTGAAAGCAAGTCCCGGCTCAAGCCCCATATCTATGAGATAAATCATAATATCATCTCGCGTGCATATAGCTGTAGAAAGGGTACATTTTCCCTCCGCAACAAGAGTCTGGGCATTGCCTGTCCAAACATCGGTTCCATGAGAAAGTCCTGATATGCGGACGAGGTCTGAAAAATTCTTAGGCTTTGTATCCCTTAACATCTGCATGACAAAATCCGTTCCGAATTCGGGTATTCCAAGACTTCCAAGGTCATACCCGTCCAAATCTCCCGCTTCTACGGAAAGCGCATCCAAGCCGAGAAAAAGTGACAACACCTTCTTATCATCAAGCCTTATGCTTCTCGCATCAACCCCTGTTATATCTTCAAGCATTCTTATCATAGTGGGATCGTCATGCCCGAGTATGTCAAGCTTGAGCAAATTGTGGTCTATGGAATGGTAATCAAAATGGGTTGTGATTGTGGTGGTGTTCATATCATTGGCGGGGTGCTGTATAGGAGTAAACGAATATATGTTCTCGCCTATAGGAAGCACTACTATTCCGCCCGGATGCTGTCCCGTAGTGCGCCTTACTCCTATGCATCCCTGTGAAATCCTTTCTATTTCAGCCTTTCGCATAACTATATTATGCTCTTCATTATATTTTAGAACATATCCGTAAGCGGTTTTCTCGGCAACTCCGCCTATAGTGCCCGCTCTGTAGGTCTGTCCTTCCCCGAATATAACTTCCGTATAGGCATGCGCCTTGGACTGATATTCTCCCGAGAAGTTAAGATCTATATCCGGCTCTTTGTCACCGTCAAAACCCAAAAAGGTTTCAAACGGAATATCATGTCCGTCCTTTGTGAGCGGCATCCCGCAGGAAGGGCAGACTCTGTCCGGCATGTCGCATCCGCTCATACCTGAAAACTTTTTTACTTCCTCCGACTCGAAGTCGGTAAAATGACAATGCTCACAATAATAATGTGCAGAAAGCGAATTAACCTCCGTAATACCCGACAAAAATGCCACAAAGGAAGATCCTACCGAGCCTCTTGAGCCTACAAGGTAGCCATCCTCATTGGACTTCCACACCAGCTTTTGAGCTATGATGTACATAACCGCAAAGCCGTTGCTTATTATGGAGTTTAATTCATGCTCCAGTCTTTTCACTACCTTTTCGGGAAGATTGTCGCCGTATATTTCCCTTGCCTTATCGTAGCATATTCTTCTAAGCTCATCATCGGAATTCTGTATCACGGGAGGGCATTTGTCGGGACGCACGGGAGATATATTCTCAACCATATCCGCTATAAGATTGGTATTTGTTATTACTACCTCCTCCGCCTTCTCCCTTCCGAGGTATGAAAATTCCTCGAGCATTTCCTCCGTTGTCCTCAGATAAAGAGGTGCGGGAGCTTCCTCATCCTTCATGCCCTTTGAATATAAAATCAACCGCCTGTAAATTTCGTCCTCCGGGTTAAGAAAATGCACATCACAGGTTGCTACCACCGGTTTATTATATTTTTCGCCAAGCGCCGCTATCTTACGGTTAATCTCAATCAAATCCGCCTCGCTTGTTATATCCGGAACCTTATCGCTTTCTATTAAAAAATGATTGTTGGCAAGCGGCTGTATTTCAAAGTAATCATAAAATTTGGCAAGCTCCTCTATCTCATCCTCTCCATGACATCGAAGAACCGCCTGATACAGTTCTCCTCCCTCGCAGGCGGAACCTATTATCAGTCCCTCCCTGTTTTCAAGCAGAAGGCTCTTAGGTATACGAGGTCTTCTTTGAAAATATTCCAGATGGGAAAGTGAAACCAGCTTATAAAGATTTATTCTTCCTATGTCATTTTTTGCAAGTATAATCACATGGTAGGTTCCCATCTTTTTTATGGTTTCCTTTTCAAATCCGTTTTCCGTATTAAAATTACTTAGCAGGTCGTTTCCGTATTTCTCCTCGGCAAGTTTGCAAAGCTCTATATAGATATCAGCCGTACAGCCGGCGTCATCCACCGCTCTGTGATGGTGTTCCAGAGAAATTCCCAGCTTCTCGGCAACGGTGTCGAGCTTATAGTTCTTCAGTCCCGGCAGCAAAATCCTTGACATACTTACCGTATCGGCTATGGTAAACTCCATCTCTATACCTAGCCTTCTCATATTCTCCATAATAAAGCTTGTGTCGAATGACGAGTTATGAGCAACCAGAAAGGAACCTCTGCAAAACTCCAAAAACTTCGGCAGTACCTCGGCTATTTCAGGCTCGTTTGCCACCATATCGTAGGTTATGCCTGTAAGCTTGATTATGTCCTCGGGTATATGCTGCCTTGGATTTACAAAGGTGGAGAACTTATCTACCACCTTTCCGCTTGCTACCTTTACCGCTCCTATTTCTATTATCCTGCAGTTTTTAGGTCCGAAGCCTGTGGTTTCTATGTCAAAT
>JBHADN010000024.1:0-3393 GCA_041855085.1 Catonella sp. | reverse complement strand
CTCGCTCAGGATTGAAAGAGAAGGGGATGTTTTATGGGAGGGCTCGGTTTCGCTGCAGGCAATAAATGCAGAGCTTCCCAAGCAGGAGCTTATCCATACCGAGTGGTTTCATGCAGACTGTCTGGCACAGTATTACGGTGTGCCTGTGTTTTCGGACAGGCATTGGGAACTTATAGAAAATTTTATAGAAACAGCTGCAAAGCACAGTATGAATATGATTTTAACTCCCGTTTTTACGCCTCCGCTTGATACGGCAGAGGGCGGAGAGAGGACCACGGTGCAGTTGGTAGGAGTAAAAAAGGACGGGGATAAATATAGTTTTGATTTTGAGCTGCTGAAGAGATGGCTCGGAATTTGCAAAAGCAAGGGAATTAAATATATAGAAATATCTCATCTCTTTACTCAATGGGGTGCAAAACATGCTCCTAAGATTATGGCGGAAGAGAACGGAGAAATGAAACGAATATTCGGCTGGGAAACGGCGGCTACCGGAAAGGAATATGCAGGCTTTTTAAATCAGTTCTTACCGGAACTTAAGAAGCTGCTTTCATCTGAGGGAGTGCTGGAAAACACTTATTTTCACATATCGGATGAGCCGGATATAAAGCACAAGGAGGCTTATGCGGCAGCCAAGGCGGTAGTGAGCGGACAGCTTGAAAATTGTAAGGTAATCGATGCGCTCAGCAGTTTCGATATGTTTAAAGAGGGAATTATAGAGAAGCCCGTACCTAGCAATGACCACATAGAGCCTTTTATAGAGGCAAAGCTGCCTAATCTCTGGACATATTACTGCTGTGCCCAGTCGGTAGATGTGAGCAACCGTTTTATGTCGCTGCCGTCCGCAAGAAATCGTATTCTCGGAGTTCAGTTGTATTTGTATGATATTGAGGGTTTTCTACATTGGGGATATAATTTTTACAATACAAGGCACTCCGTTTCGGAAATTGATCCGTATCGTGTTACCGATGCGGGAGGAGCTTTTCCGTCGGGAGATCCTTTCATCGTTTATCCTGCAAAGGACGGAACGGCTTATGCGTCTATAAGACTTATGGTACTTGACGAAGCGATTTATGATTTGCGTGCGCTTAAGCTGCTTGAAAGCCTTACGGACAGAGTGTTTGTTGAAAGGCTTATATATGAGGGCTGTGATGAAAAGATAACCTTTAAGACATATCCTAAAAGCCCTGAGTACCTGTTGAAATTGAGGGAAAGGGTAAACAGGGAAATTGAAAAATTAAGTCGGGACTAAAGTATGAACTGCGGTCCTGTCTGAAGAACTGAATGGCAAATTGCAGGCAGTAAAGGCAAAAAAATCTTTGAAAGCATAAAAGTTTCAAAGATTTTTTTGTCGTATAGGGATTGCGGATAATTATCGCATTTATCGCGATTACATAAGTTCACTTGCAAGCAAAACTTATATGTAGTATAATGGGGGCTTAGAAACAAGTAGTATTTCTGTAAGTAGATGTAAGAAGGAGGTTTTATGGCAGATAAGAATATAAAATTGACATCCCTGACAAAAGCGTCCGGTTGAGCGGCGAAGATAGGTCCTGAAACCCTTGCTCAGGTTATGAGCAAGCTGCCTAAATTAAGAAAAGATGAAAATCTTTTAGTAGGACTTGATACTTCGGACGACGCTGCTGTCTACAAGGTGTCGGAGGATGTTGCCATAATACAGACGCTGGATTTTTTTACTCCGGTTGTCGACGATCCGTATCTTTTCGGACAGATTGCGGCAGCCAATGCGCTTAGTGACATCTACGCAATGGGTGGAGATGCAAAGGTCGCTATGAATATAGTGGCATTTCCGAACTGCCTTGATCCTGCCGTACTCGGCGAGATTATGAGAGGCGGGGCGGATAAGGTTGCAGAGTCGGGAGCACTTCTCATAGGAGGTCATTCGGTACAGAATGATGTTCCGCTGTACGGGCTCAGTGTGACGGGATTTGTGCACCCGGATAAGATACAGAAAAATTATGGAGCTGAAGAGGGCGATATCCTTATACTTACAAAACAGGTGGGCACAGGAGTTATAAGTACGGCGCTTAAGGCGGGACTGGCATCAGCCGCGGCTGCTGAAGAGGCGGTAAGGGTTATGACAACCTTAAACCGCAAAGGAAAAGAAGTTATGGACGCATTTCCTGTACACGCCTGTACGGATGTGACAGGTTTCGGTCTTTTGGGACACAGTATAGAGATGGCGGAGCCGAGCGGTGTGTCGCTGGAACTTTTTGCGGACAAAATACCTTATGTGTCGGAGGCAAAAGATTTTGCCGAGATGGGAATAGTACCCGAGGGCACATATAAAAATAAGGGCTACTTCGGCAAAAAAGTTGATTTGTCGGGAGTTGAAGAAGTATATGCAGACTTACTTTTTGATCCGCAGACATCAGGAGGTCTGTTGTATGCGGTAGAGGCAAAATATGGGGAAGATATTATAAAAGCCTTCAGGAATTCGGGGCTTGCAACGGAGGTTGCTATTATAGGGCAGGCAGTGCCTAAGTCGGAAAAACTTATATATGTAAGAGGTTAATGTCCTAATCCTTGCAAAAGTATGCGGGATTAGAACATATTTTTGCACGGGAAGGGGATTTGAATGGATAAAAATATGTTGTACAGGAGCATTCCTAAAGTGGATTTGCTCCTTGAAGTTGCGGAAATTAAGGAACTTATACAGGACTACGGCTACGAGATAGTTATGGACATAATACGCGAAGAAACCGACAGAGTGCGCACTTTGATAGGAGAGAGCGACAATGAAAAGGAACTGCAGTACAAGATAGATAATATTGTTGCTTCCATATCAAAAGAAGTAAAAAATTTGTTCAAGCCTAAGGTAAGGAAGATTATCAACGGAACGGGAACAATACTGCACACAAATCTCGGGCGTGCTCCTATAAGCAGAGCACAGGCGGAAAAGCTTACGGATATAGTCTGTGGGTATTCCAATATAGAGTTCAATCTCGATACGGGAAAAAGAGGGGAGAGATATTCTCACTTCGAAAAACTTCTCTGCAGGATAACGGGAGCAGAGGCGGCTATGGTAGTCAACAACAATGCGGCGGGGGTAATGCTTATACTCAGCACCATAGCAAAGGGCGGAGAGGTAGTCGTATCGCGTGGAGAGCTTATAGAAATAGGCGGTAAGTTCAGAATACCGGATGTTATGGAGCAGAGCGGAGCCAAGCTTGTGGAAGTAGGCACGACGAATAAGACTCATTTTTCGGATTATGAAGACGCAGTTACCGAAAATACAAAGGCATTTTTAAAAGTGCATACAAGTAACTACAGCATAGTCGGATTTACGGAAACAGTTTCGGCAAAAGAATTAAAGCCGCTGTCGGAAAAAACGGGACTTCCTATAATAGAGGACTTGGGAAGCGGTGTTTTACT
>JBHADN010000023.1:0-4779 GCA_041855085.1 Catonella sp. | reverse complement strand
CCAACTTGTAGCAGAGAAGATGGCATTTCTTTCAGGCAGGAGGCAGCTCATAGCTATTACCCATCTGGCGCAGATAGCGGCAATGGCGGATAACCATTTTCTTATAGAAAAAAATGCGGACAGTTCGCATACGGCTACCAATATAAGGAAACTTGAAGGGAACGAGATTACGGGGGAGCTGGCTAGAATATCGGGCGGAGCCGTAATTACAGAAAATGTGGTGGCAAGTGCAAGAGAGATGAAAAAGCTTACCGACGAAGTCAAACGAAAATTATTGAAAGATTGACAAAATAGTAACATATAACAAAAATATTGAAATATAACAGTAAAATTTGTATAATATAACCCAAGCCCTGATTTTGTTTTATCTCATATTCGATATGAATAATGTAAAACGGGATTGGGTTATATTTTTATTTCAAGAGGAGGATTTTATGGAAACAAGAGTTGCGCTGCTTAGTATTGTAGTTGACAGAAAGGAGTCTGTAGAAGAGCTTAATTCCCTGCTTCATGAGTATGGTGACTACATTATAGGAAGAATGGGAATTCCATACAGAAAGAGGGATATAAACATTATAAGCATAGCTATGGATGCTCCACAGGATTTAACATCGGAGATGGCAGGTAAGATCGGAAAGCTTGAGGGTGTGAATGTTAAGACATCATTCTCGGGCGTAATTTCAAGTGAAGACTGATATAAAGGAAACGGCACTTAAGCTTAAGGAAAATCACACTCTCAGCCTCTATGAGTACAAAACTTTGGTAGAGGGCTTTACCGAAGAAAACGCAGAGTTTCTGAAGGAACTGGCGGTAGAAGTAAGAAAGGCATATTACGGCAACGAAATTTTTATAAGAGGACTTATAGAGATAAGCAATATTTGTAAAAATGACTGCTATTACTGCGGTATCAGAAGAAGCAATAAAAATGTCGAAAGATACCGGCTCAATAAAGAAGAAATTCTCTCCTCGGTAGAAGAGGGATATGAACTGGGTTTTCGCACCTTTGTCATGCAAGGAGGAGAGGACGGCTTCTTTACGGATAAAGCTCTTACGGATATTATAAGAGCGATAAAAAACAGGTTTAGCGATGTTGCAATAACTCTTTCGCTGGGAGAAAGAAGTAAAGAGAGCTATATGGCGCTTAAAGAGGCGGGGGCAGACAGGTATCTGCTCCGCCATGAAACAGCGGATGAAGAGCATTATTCAAGACTTCATCCGGAAGAGCTGTCACTCAGTAAGCGTATGGAGTGTATAAAAAATCTAAAGGAAGCAGGTTTCTATGTAGGTTGCGGCTTTATGGTAGGCTCGCCGTATCAGACCTCGGAAACAATTGCAAAGGACCTTAAGTTTATAGAAGAGCTGCAGCCGGAAATGTGCGGAATAGGCCCGTTTATTTCGCAAAAAGATACACCGTTTAAAAATGAGCCGAATGGAAATGCCGATTTTACCTGCTATCTGCTATCCATCATCAGGCTTATACAACCGTCGGTTTTGCTGCCGTCAACCACGGCACTCGGAACAATTGACGATTTCGGAAGAGAAAAGGGGATTTTGGCAGGAGCCAATGTCATTATGCCTAATCTTTCGCCACAGGCGGTAAGAAGAAAATACACCCTTTATGACAAAAAGCTTTGTACGGGAAGCGAGTCGGCAGAGGGACTTGAGGCACTTAAAAGAAGAATGAAGGCTATCGGCTACGAGATAGTAGTCAGTCGCGGAGATATGGCAAGCTGTAAAAAACAATCTAAAAAGGAAGAATAATCTGACTTTAAGAAAGGAAAATTTAATATGGCAAAGTATAATGTAAATTCGCTGAAAGCGGAAGAGTTTATAAGTCATGAAGAAATATTGGAAACAATAGCCTATGCGGAGGCAAATAAAGAAAATCTTACATTAATCAATGAAATCTTAGAAAAAGCCCGTCCTGTGAAAAAGGACAAAGGTTATGTCTGTCAGGGCTTAAGTCATAGAGAAGCGTCGGTTCTGCTCGCTTGTGAAATTCCTGAAATAGTAGAAAAAATTGAAAAAATTGCAGAGGAAATAAAGCTTGCATTTTACGGAAACAGAATAGTTATGTTCGCGCCTCTGTATCTGTCCAATTACTGTGTAAACGGCTGTGTATACTGCCCTTATCATTTAAAAAACAAGACGATAAGAAGAAAAAAGCTTACACAGGAGGAAGTAAAGGAACAGGTCATTGCACTTCAGGATATGGGGCATAAGAGGCTTGCGATAGAGGTAGGGGAAGATCCGGTAAATAACCCGTTAGAATATGTCCTGGACTGCATTAAGACAATATACGGCATCAAGCATAAAAACGGTGCAATAAGAAGAGTGAATGTAAATATAGCCGCAACTACGGTGGAAAATTACAAGAAGCTTGCAGAGGCGGGGATTGGAACATATATTCTGTTTCAGGAAACATATAATAAGAAAAGTTATGAGGAGCTTCATCCCACAGGACCGAAACACGATTATGATTACCACACGGAGGCGATGGATAGGGCTATGGAGGGCGGCATAGACGATGTGGGCTTAGGTGTATTGTTCGGACTGGAGGGCTACAAATATGAGTTTGCGGGACTGCTGATGCATGCGGAGCATCTTGAGGCGGTACATGGTGTAGGACCGCATACGATAAGCGTGCCAAGGATAAAGAAGGCTGATGATATAGATCCGTCAGCATTTGACAATTCGATATCGGGTGATACATTTGCAAAGATTACAGCCTGTATAAGACTGGCGGTACCGTACACAGGTATGATTGTTTCTACAAGGGAGTCGGAACAGGTAAGGGGCAGGCTGCTTAAACTGGGTATTTCACAGATAAGCGGAGCATCCAGAACTTCGGTAGGAGGTTATGAGAAAGAAGAGAGAGAGCATGACAGCGAGCAGTTTGATGTATCCGACACACGCACGCTGGATGAGGTGGTTTCGTGGCTTATGGATAACGGTCATATACCGTCATTTTGTACAGCCTGTTACAGAGAGGGGCGAACCGGCGACAGATTTATGGCTCTTTGCAAAACAGGGCAGATACTTAACTGCTGCCACCCGAATGCACTTATGACGCTTACTGAGTATCTCGTTGACTATGCGAGTGAGGAAACAAAGAGAAAGGGCTTTGAGATGATAGAGAGGGAGCTTCAGTACATACCGAATGAAAAAAGAAAGGCTATAGCCGCTGAAAATGTGCGGGATATTAAAAATTCAAACAGAAGAGATTTCAGGTTTTAGGAGGCTTTATGGGATTGAATGAAACAGCATCGGCGGAAAGAGTGCATATAGCGTTTTTCGGGCTTAGGAATGTGGGAAAGAGCAGCCTTGTGAACAGGGTAACAGGGCAGGAGTTAAGCGTAGTTTCAGATGTAAAAGGCACAACAACCGATCCCGTAAAAAAAGCTATGGAGCTGTTGCCGCTGGGGCCGGTAGTTATAATAGATACGGCGGGCTTTGATGATGAGGGAGAGCTTGGAGGCTTGAGAGTAAAAAAGACTCTGGAAATTTTGAACATTGCCGATATCGCCGTACTTGTCACGGAGGCGGACAGGGAGCTTACGGAGAGTGAGCAGGAGGTATTGGATAGATTTAAAGAGAGGAAAATTCCGTATATCATAGCCCTTAATAAGTCGGATTTGGTAAAAGAAAGGAAGACGGGGGCAAATGAAATACTTGTAAGTGCCAAAGATGAGGTAAATGTAGGGGAACTTAAAGAGAGGCTTGCGGCGCTGATGCCTGAGAGAGAGAAGAAGTATATAGCGGCGGATTTGCTTAAAAAGGGAGATACTGTCGTTTTGGTAATTCCGATAGACGAGTCAGCCCCGAAGGGTAGGATAATACTGCCGCAGCAGGAGGTGCTTAGAGAACTTTTAGAGTTCGGTTGTACCGTAGTCTGTGTAAAAGATACGGAACTGGAACAGGCTCTTGAAGGCTTAAAGGAGCCGCCGAGTCTGGTTATAACCGATTCACAGGTGTTTGATAAGGTAAGCAAAGTAGTAGGGGAGGATATAAGGCTTACCTCATTTTCCATACTCTTTGCAAGATATAAAGGAGAACTTGGCATTATGCTGAGCGGAGCAAAGGCTCTTGGAGAACTGAAAGACGGAGATAAGGTACTTGTAAGCGAGGGCTGTACACATCACAGGCAATGTGAGGATATAGGTACGGTCAAGTTTCCGAGGTGGATAAGAGAGTATTCGGGTGCGGATGTAGAGTTTGAGTTCACACAGGGGGGAAGCTTTCCCGAAGAGCTGGGCGGCTATAAGATGGTGCTTCATTGCGGAGGCTGTATGTTAAACGAAGCCGCAATGAAAAGCAGGATAAAAAGAGCGGAAGAGCAGGGAGTACCGATAGCAAATTACGGTATGGCGATAGCCGAGATGAACGGAATACTCGCAAGAGCAGTGAAGATATTTGATTAAACCGGCAGGCATTACTAAGTTAAAGTACTTAAGTAATGCCTGTTTTAAATAGGACTTATCCGCAGAGCGGTGTATTTTCTAATAATTCCCGCTAAATTCAATCCAATATTCCCGCAAGAGAGGCAAGCTCTATTATAGATTTTTTAGATATTTTATGTCCGTTGTATTCAAAAACGGAATTTTCAGCAATTATATTTCCGAAGATGTCGTATTCGGTATGCTTTTTAAGAACGATTTTATCGTCTTCAACCGTCATTTCAATTTCATCAAAATCTGTTATGGCTAAGTGCTTTCTAAATTCGGACGGAATAGTAATCCGCCCCATACTATCTAGTCTTTTCAGGATGCTGTTATTTTT
>JBHADN010000022.1:0-6109 GCA_041855085.1 Catonella sp. | reverse complement strand
TTATTTTTTCGTTCAAAAATCTTCCAATCTGATAAAAATACTTCCCCGACGGCATAATTTTGTCCGCAAACCCTTCATGGTAAAGTTTTGCCGCAGTTTCCGCAAGCATATAGTTGGATGATCCCGGAATAAATATTATGTCCGCCTTTTCAGGTTTATCCTCCACAAATATAAAGTTTGTTATGTCCTCAACTGTCCTCATTAGATATATCACTCCTTAAAGCAATTCTACCTTAAACGCGACCTTTGGTCAATACACACTCATTTATGCCCCTCTGCTATGTACACAGTATGCAAAACACCTCCCCTGCCGCAGCAGTATATATACTTCTCCGGCTTTTTGTTCAGTCTGAAATTCTTTTGAATTTTCTGCCGCACAAAATAACAGCCCCGCTTTTAGCACAGGGCTGTCATTTCTCATCTTAAAATATAAATTAATCCTCTTTTCCCTGACCTGCCGCATTCTCTTCTACGACCTTAGCCTGTATGTCGGCAGGAGCGGCTTCATAGTGACTGAATTCATACGAAAACTCACCTATTCCGCCTGTCATGGATCTGAGGTCCGTGGAATAGCCCATAAGGCTTGCCTGAGGAACATCATCCACTATTTCGGTTCTTCCGTCATGCAAAGTATTCATTCCGCTTACTCTGCCTCTTCTCTTATTCAAGTCGCCCATTACATCGCCTGTGTATTTGTCAGGTACAACAACTCTGAGAGTAACTATAGGCTCCAAAAGTATAGGCATAGCCTGCATAAATCCGTCCTTAAACGCCTGTATGGCAGCCGTCTTAAATGCCATTTCGGACGAGTCAACCGGATGATAGGAACCGTCCGTAAGAGTAGCTTTAAGTCCTACTACAGGATAACCTGCAAGAGGTCCCTTTATCACGCTTTCCGCAATTCCCTTTTCGATGGCAGGGAAGAAGTTTTTAGGTATAGCGCCTCCAAATACGGATTCTTCAAAAATATACTGCTTCTCAAGGTCATCTGACGGCTCGAAAGTAATGTGAACATCTCCATACTGTCCATGACCGCCTGTCTGCTTTTTATATTTATTCTGGACGGAAACTTTCTTCTTGATAGTTTCTTTATAAGGTATACGAGGCTTCAAAAGCTCCACCTCCACCTTGTATTTAGAAGCAAGTTTGCTTACAATAACATCAAGCTGCTGCTCTCCTATGCCGTAAATCAAGGACTGTCTGTTTGCACTGTCATTTACCACCCTTACGGTAGGATCTTCGTCCACTATCTTGGAAAGAGCACTTGCTATCTTGTCATCATCTCCCTTGTTTTTGGTCACATACCTCATATAAGTATAAGGTATGGAGAATGTAGGCTTGTCATAAGCAACAGGAACTGATTTTGCCGATATGCTGCTTCCCGTAGCTATATCCAACTTACCTACCGCACCTATATCTCCTGCATGAAGCTCTTTTACTTCTATCTGTTCCTTACCCCTGAGCACATAGAGTCTTGATATCTTCTCCTCGCTGTCCTTGTCCACATCATAAACCACCGAGTCGGCTTTTAATACACCTGAGCATACCTTAATAAGCGAAAACTTTCCTATGAAAGGATCCGCTATCGTCTTAAATACCTTTGCGGTCATTTCTTTATTTTCATCGTAATCGGCGTGGAAGCTCTCTCCTGTCTTCTTGTTGATACCTGTTATTATAGTTTTATTTGGAGATGGGAAATAATTCACTATCTCCTGAAGAAGGAATCTCACACCTTTTGCCTCAAGTCCCGAACCCATAAGCACCGGCACGAGAACTCCGTCACTTACGCTCTTTCTGAGCGCAGTAGACATTTCCGCCTGAGTAAACTCTTCTCCGTTAAAGAATTTTTCCATAAGATCTTCGCTTGTTTCCGCAACCGCCTCAAGCAAAGTATCCCTGTAACTCTGCAAATATTCCATAGAATATTCAGGAATATCCGCCTCTATATAAGTGCCGTCGTCATTAAATCTGCGACCTGCTTTTTTTACCACATTTACATATCCTACAAACTTTTCATTTTCACGAATAGGCAGTTGGAAAGGCGCTATTTTCTTTCCGTACATCTCTGTAAGACTTTCAACTACTGCCCTGTAGCTTGCATTGTCATCATCCATATCCGTTACAAAGAACATTCTCGGAAGCTTATTTCTTTCACATAAATTCCAAGCCTTCTCTGTACCTACCTGTATACCCGCCTTTGCAGATACCACAATTACCGCAGCGTCAGCCGCACTTACAGCCTCTTCTGTTTCGCCAACAAAATCAAAATATCCCGGAGTGTCAAGAATGTTAATCTTAGTATCTTCGTAAATAATCGGTATCAAAGAAGTGCTGATGGAAAATCTTCTCTTCTGCTCTTCCTTGTCGTAGTCGCTGATGGTTGTTCCGTCTTCGACTCTTCCCTGTCTGGTAGTTACACCTGTTACAAAAGCCATGGCCTCTGCAAGTGTAGTCTTACCACAGCTGCCATGGCCCAATAGAGCTACATTTCTGATCCTTTCGTACTTGTAAACTTCCATAATTTTCTCCGTTCTGCCACACACCTATGTAGCCTGAATTTGGGAATGAAATTCCATAGGTATATTGTACATTTTTTTATATGTTTTTTCAAGTATTATGTTAGTTTTTACAAGTATTCAATTTTTGAACTATTAAATATTTATGCAATTTTCAGACATTTGTTTGTTCTATCGTAGTAGTATACACTTTCAGAAAGCACATCCTCTCCACACAGGACGGTTTTATTGACATTCTTTACCATTTTGGCAAGTTCCGTCGTTTTCATAAAATCCGGCGCTCTTACCGCAATTACCTCATGTATGGAACTTGGCAGCACAAAAAAATCGGAATCGAACTTATTTGCTATACCCTCAAGTACATTTTCGTACAAAAGCACAGCCGCTCCGCTTATTCCCTTTTCATTGCATATAACACACATATTTTCAGTATATTCATCGGAATTTTTAAGACATAGAACCTCTGACATAGAAAGAACACTTGCCTTAAAGAGTTCGGGAGTATTCTCCTTTGCAATCTCCCACAACTCTTTTTCGGACAGGTTATACCGTTTTAGAAAATTGTTATCAATTCTTACCGTTCCGAACTCATCGCCGGTATTAAGCGCTATAAAAGAAAATATTACCG
This sequence comes from Catonella sp., assembly GCA_041855085.1. GTDB lineage: Bacteria > Bacillota > Clostridia > Lachnospirales > Lachnospiraceae > Catonella. Next base: position 2,965 of record JBHADN010000022.1, on the reverse strand, counting down.
CAAGATCCATAAATCTCATATACGGTCTGGTTTTGAGCATTTCTTTATTAAGTTCATAATTTACAAGCTCAAAAAATATACCGCTTTTTACCTCTGAAAAATCTGCAAAGCACTCCTGCCCGAGAACCGATGAGGCACGACAGCTTGCCGCTTCATATACCTTAGCAGCAATTTCATCCAGATTACCGCATTCCCCGTAGGCTTTATAGTAACTGTCGAGATATACTACCGCGGTTACCGTTCGTTTCGTCCTGCCGTCGTTCGGGCGCAGGAAAATCCCTACCTGAGAAATTCCGTTGTTTTTTACAACCTCTTTCAGACATACCTCACAATCATCTGCCGACATATCTGAAATCTTACTTCTTACCGTTTCAATAAATTCACTATAATTCAACTCCTACCTCTTTCTTCTCCGGCAGAAGTACAAATTTAACACGATAACAGTATAGAATATTCAGCTTTCTTTCTCAAGGGTAAAACTCACAAATTTTCAGACAAAATTTCAGCATTTTAAACAAAGTATAACTTGACTCGTTTATGCACACCCCGCAGGAGGTTTATTCTCTCATAGGAAACAATAACATCCCCACATACTGCAGGGATGTCGTTCTCTACATAAGGCTCGGATACAGAGCAGAGTCGACATTGAAGTTCTCCACCTCATCCGCAGCAAGCAACGGTCCGTACAGCTCGCCTTCCACCAGCTTCACTCCGCTCTTTATTACCATGTCCTCTTCTACCGGATCTGATATGTCCGTAAATGAAAGCTCTTTTCCCAGTTTATTTACCACCGAGCTTATAAGCGAAATATACTCCAGACTTTCTCCCTCTTCATGATTTTCAAGTATGCGGTCAATAGGTATGGAAACCTGTGATGCAGGCAAATCTCTCAACACCTCCATAGACATTCCGCCTCTGCCGAATCTTCCCACTCTCAGAGTGAAGCCTTTTTCTATCATCTCTTCCATCACAAAACTGCTGTCTGTAAATTCGGAGGTCAAAGTACCTTCATCAACTTCGATTATAAATCTTGAAACCTCTGTATTTGTTTCTTCTATCTTTTCATACAATTTTTTTCTAAATTCATAATTTAAAAATAACCTTTTAGTAAGCGGAATTATAACCTTTTTACTAGGAAAAATCTTCATTTCCTCGCAAATTTTTGACAGAGAATTTTCAGCAAGGCTGAAAATCTGCCCTGTCGCCTCGGCAAGACTTACAAATTTGTTTGACTGCCACAATCCGCCATCTCCCCTGTCCCAAAGCAGCTTCATACGAACCACATCGAATTTTTTATCTTTTAAATCCAACATGGGAGTATATTTCAATACGAAACTGTCATTCTTTATGGCATTGGTCAAATCCGACTGGAGCTCTATATTTCCAAGCTCCCGTACTGCCAGTTCTTCGCTGTAATAGCAGTAGGTATTTTTCCCGAGGTGCTTTGCCTCAAAAAGCGCCATAGCCGCATTTTTTATAAGATTCTCCGCCTTTGTTCCATCTCTCGGAGCGACCGTTGCGCCTATGCTTATTGTAATTACCAGTTGTCCGAAAGATGTTACAAAAGGAAATCTGAATGCATTCCCTATTCTCCTTACCTTTTCTCCGAACTTCTCAACATCGATAATGTTCTGACTTAAAACTATAAATTCATCTCCGCCTAACCTGGCGATATAATCATTTTCATCTAAATTTTGTCTGAGCCTGTGGCTTACATCAAGTATAAGTTCGTCACAGTTTGCATGTCCCCACATATCATCCAGTTGTTTAAAATCGTCAAGGTCTATATACATTATGCCTACAGCTTCTTCTTTTCTCAGCGTTTCAAGCGTCTGTACCAGCATCTCGTTAAATGCCGCTTTGTTTGGAAGTCCGGTAAGAGAGTCCTCGTAAGCCAGTTTTTTTATTTTGTCCTCACTCGCCTTAATCTCCCTGTACTTCATATTCAGTTCTTCCTGCGTCGTATTTATCTCACTATATACATTTTCCAAATCGTTTAGTGTTGATACGAGCTTTCTCTCTGCCAGTTTTTTTTCTCTCAAAATCTTATTTCTTGAAAAGAATAAAAATACAGCAATTAGAGTAAGCATTACTATAGTGATGTATAAAAATGTATCCACAATTTACCTCCTCCGCCGAAAAAGACATTAGTCCCCACAGCCGCCGTAAGCGCCGAGCCCCGACACCGAGTGCCGCTTCGGTATAAATATAGCCAAAATGAGCCGCCATACCAGCTCTTTAATATGACGGCTCTCCAATTAGAATTTTAGAACAAAATCATTGTTTTATTTTACTTTCTTGCTTACCGCTTTCTTAATGCGGGTTACCTGTGCATCATCTTCGGAGTCTATAGCCTCCCTGCTTCCCACAATCGACTCAAAACCGCTGTTTACGGTTTCTGTCTTAAGGAAGTAGTTTGCCCTTCTTGCTCCTGCATAACTTGCGTTATCTCCTGCAATTACTCCTATTCTTCCGCCTCCGCTTTTGATATTTCCAATCACTACACAACCGGAAATGGTACCTGCGGTAGAGCCTCCGGTAATTCCTCCTGTAAGGTCGTTTCCACCCTTAACATCTCCGATGCTTAAGCAATTGCTGATAGTTCCCGAAGGATACAAATCTGCGGTAATACCTCCGCCGGCTCTTCCCGTAGCGGTTACGGTTTTGTAGTTTATACAGTATTTAGCCTCTCCGCCGCTGATACGACCTACAACTCCGCCTATCTGATCGGATCCTGACACCTTTACCTTGCTTACACAGTAAGACAGTACTGTCTTTTCTCCTGCAAAACCGAGTATGCCTCCACCGTATTCCTTAGCATTCTCAACCTTTCCCGTAACGCATATTCTGCTGATTTTAGCACCTGCCGCGTAGCCGAAAAGACCTGCATATCTGTCAGTCTTGGTAACCTTAAGATTCTTAATTGTATATCCGTTTCCATAAAACTCTCCCGTAAACGGATTGT
>JBHADN010000021.1:0-10466 GCA_041855085.1 Catonella sp. | reverse complement strand
CAGGCTTTATAGGGAGCAATTTCATTTACTACATGTTAAAAAAGCATCCTGAAGAAGAATATATATGTCTGGATAAACTTACCTATGCAGGAAATCTGGCAAATCTGAAAGAGGCGCTTGAAAATCCCAAGCTGAAATTTGTAAAAGGAGATATAGCCGACAGAGATTTTATATACAGGCTTTTTGAAGAAGAAAAACCGGATAAGGTTGTAAACTTTGCGGCGGAAAGTCATGTGGACCGCTCGGTGCTTTATCCGGACGAGTTTTTAAGAACAAACATTCTGGGAACTGGAGTTCTGTTGGATGCCTGCCGAAAGTACGGTATAAAAAGATTTCATCAGGTGTCCACCGATGAGGTTTATGGGGATTTGCCGCTTGACAGGCCTGACCTTTTCTTTACGGAAACTACACCGCTGAATCCGTCAAGTCCATATTCGTCCTCAAAGGCATCGGCGGATATGATAGCTATGGCTTACCACAGGACTTACGGGCTGCCTGTGACAATTTCCAGATGTTCAAACAATTACGGAGCCTACCAGTTTCCGGAGAAACTTATCCCGCTTATGATATACAATGCGCTTCATGACAAGGAACTGCCCGTATACGGAGAAGGAATAAATGTAAGGGACTGGCTGTATGTTGAGGATCATTGTTCCGCAATAGACCTGATACTTGAGAAAGGAAGAGTAGGAGAGGTTTACAATGTAGGAGGACATAACGAAAAGAAAAATATTGAGGTTGTAAAAGCCATACTGGAAGCTACAGGAAAGACGGAGAAGCTTATAAAATATGTAACTGACAGGCCGGGGCATGATCTGCGTTATGCAATAGATCCTGAAAAAATAGGAACCGAACTTGGCTGGAGGCCTGAAACTCCGTTTGAAAAAGGCATAAAATACACCATAAACTGGTATATTGAAAACAGCGGGTGGATGGAAGAGGTAATGACGGGAGAGTATGAAAAATACTACGAAATGATGTACTCAGGCAGGGAGGAGAGAGCATGAGGATACTTTTAACAGGTGCGGCAGGTCAGTTAGGCAAGGCGCTTATAAGAGAACTGTTAAAAAAAGAGCACGGTTTCGTAGAAAAACTTCTTTTGACAGTGAATTCTGAAACTTCATGGAATGCGCTTTACAACCGGATGAAGGAGGAAGAACTGTCGGATATGAGGGCTGAGATTATTCAGCTTGACATAACCGATGTGTATGCGGTAAGAACTGCAGTAAAAAATTTTATGCCGGATGTCATAATAAATTCCGCCTCATATACCGCTGTCGATGCCTGTGAAAGTGATTATGAAAACGCACGGCTTGTAAATGAGGATGGAGTTAGAAATCTTGCCGACATAGCGAAAGAAATTAACGCAGTACTCGTACATATATCAACGGACTATGTGTTTGACGGCGAGAGTCCCGTGCCGTACAGGGAAGAGGACGAAGTAGGGGCTGTAAATCTGTACGGTAAAACCAAGGTGCTTGGAGAGGAAACCGTAAAAAAGGCTTTGGACAGATACTTTGTAATAAGAACAGCATGGCTTTACGGAGAAGGCAAAAATTTTGTAAAAACTATGCTGCGTCTTTCCGAAACGAATAAGGAACTTAGGGTTGTTTCGGATCAGACAGGCTCTCCTACAAGTGCGGCGGAACTTGCAAGATTTATAGCCTATATAATTCAGACTGAAAAGTATGGAATATGGCATGCCGTATGTGGCGGAAGCACAAGCTGGTTTGAGTTTGCAAAAAAAATAATGGAATTTTCGGGCAAAACTGATGTGAAGGTGCTTCCTATAAGGTCGGAGGAGTATAAGACGGCAGCTAAAAGGCCTAAATACTCGGTACTTTCAACAGATAAGGTAAATAAAAATACCGACTTCAGATTTAAGGACTGGCAGGAGGAGCTTGCGGAGTATCTGAAGATAAACAATTAGAGCTGTAGTAAGGCTGCGGAGGAAATGAGAAATATATGGAAAATGTGGAAGTTCAACAAGATGTAAAAAACGACGGGCAGGAAAAAAATGGACTGCTTGATATGATACTTGCAAAGAAAACCTTCGGAATACTGGGATGGGGGCTGTTTGTCTTTATCATGGTATCCTTTGTGGCAGGAGAGGCTGTCGGAGTTATTGCAGGAAAGATATTTGGGAGCGAGAGGTTACAGAGCTCAAGTGTAGCCGTATACCTGCTCTCCTTTGTGCCTATGTATGCGATAGCATTTCCTTTGCTGCTTGTGATTATAAGGAAATTGCCTAAATATGAGTTGAAAGAGAAACGCCTGGGAGTATTTACCCTGATAAAATATTTTTGCATGTGCCTTACAGTGATGTATGTAGGAAACATTATAGGGACTCTGCTGTCAAGTCTGATAAGCTCCATAGCGGGGAAGTCCGCAGTAAACAATATAGCAGAGCTGCTTATGCAGACAAATGTATTCAGCAATATAGCGTTTGTAGTTGTATTCGGACCTGTTATGGAAGAAATTTTGTTCAGAAAGATACTTATAGACAGGACGGCAAAATTCGGAGAAAGGAATGCGGTATTTCTTTCCGCGCTTTTATTCGGACTGTTTCATGTGAATTTGTTCCAGTTTTTCTATGCCTTCGGAATAGGGCTGATATTCGGTCTTATATATGTTAAAACGGGAAAAATTATCTATACAATAGTATTTCACATGATAATAAACTTTCTCGGCTCGGTAGTAAGTGTGCAGATGGTAAAGGTTTTGTCCGATGATGTTCTGTCAAAATTTCAGAGCGGAGATACGGAAGCGGTAATGCAGGCATTGACTCCTGAGGTTGCGGCAGTTATTATATACGGATTTGTTGTTATTGTAGGCTTTTTTGCAGGAATAGTTTTTCTCATAACGGAGAGGAAAAAACTTAAGCTCGATACGGACGGAGCTCCGTTTTCCAAAAAAGAAGAAAAAGGTCTGGTATACGGCAACTACGGCATGGCATTTTTTATTGCGACCTGTATTGCTCTTACAGCACTGAGGACAATAGGTCAGATGATATGAGAGTAGGTAGAGTATGAGAGAAGAAGCAGTAGTTTATGTAATAGGACATAAAAACCCCGATACCGATTCAATATGTTCTGCAATATCCTATGCGGAACTTAAAAATTTAACCTCTTTCGGAGTGAGATACATACCGAAAAGAGCGGGGCAGATAAACGAGGAAACGGAATATGTCCTCAAACGCCTCGGAGTGGAGCCGCCGGGTTACATGCCCGACGCGGGCACTCAGGTAAAGGATATGGAGATACATGAGATGCCGCCTGCCAATGACACCCTCACTATAAAAGAGGCATGGGAACTTATGATGGATGCAAAGGCGGCTTCTTTGCCCATAACCGACAGCGAGGGCAGACTTGAAGGTATCATAGGAGTGGGAGATATCGCCAAGTATTTTATGGGAAATTCCGATGAGAGCATACTCTCAAAGGCGAGGACTCAGTATAAGAGGATGGCTGAAACTCTTGACGGAAAGCTTGTGCTTGGAAATGAACACGGTTATTTTATAAAGGGAAGAGTTGTAATAGGTACGGACGATCCGAAGCTTCTGGCATCCAATATGCTGTCGGATGATCTTGTAGTGCTGGGCAACAGGAAGGATACCCAGCTTGCAGCCATAAAGGCAGATGCAAGCTGTCTTGTCATAAGCGGGGGAAATGCGGTAGAGCCGGATGTGATAGAAGCAGCAAAGAAAAAGAGCTGTGTAATTATTGAAAGCCCTATGGACACCTATACCATAGCAACTCTTATAAGTCATAGCATACCTGTAAAGTACCTTATGAAGTGCGAGGGGATTGTCACATTCCACAGCAGCGACTTTACCGACGAGATAAAGGACACTATGGGAAAATACAGATATCGTGATTTTCCGGTGGTGGATGCGGACGGACGCTGTCTGGGCACCATATCGCGCCGAAATCTCATAAATGTCAGAAAGAAGCAGATAATTCTGGTTGACCACAATGAGAGGACACAGACTGTAGATAATATAGAAGAGGCGGATATACTTGAGATTATCGACCACCACAGGATAGGCTCTCTTGAAACAATTTCGCCCATTATGTTCAGAAACCAGCCAGTGGGCTGTACAGCTACCATAGTCTACCAGATGTATAATGAAAAGGGAGTGGAAATACCAAAGAAAATAGCGGGGCTGCTTACTGCGGCTATACTTTCCGATACCCTTATGTTTCGCTCGCCTACCTGCACTAAGTTTGACCAGGAGGCGGTAAATGTACTCTCCGAGATAGCGGGAATAGATATAGAGGATTTTGCGAATGATATGTTCATGGCAGGCAGCAACCTGTCCGGCAAGAAGCCTGAGGAGATTTTTTATCAGGATTTCAAGAAGTTTATGGCGGGAGAAACTACTTTCGGAGTAGGTCAGATTAACTCCATGGACGCAAAATCGCTTGCCAATGCGGAGGAGAAGATAAAGCCTATACTTCAGGGAGAATGCGGAAAAAACGGAATGTCCATGGTATTCTTTATGCTTACCAACATATTGGAGGAGTCCACAAGGCTTCTCTGCTTCGGAGAGGGAAGTGCGAAGATTGTCGAAAAGGCATTTGATGTTAAAGCTTATCAGGATGTAATTTCGCTAAAGGGGATAGTTTCAAGGAAAAAACAGTTTATTCCGACAATAATGGGAGTATTTAACGAATAAACTACTTGAAAATGATTCTTAAAAAGAGTATTATCTATTTTGGTGTTTAAAGGCGGATTGCCTGTAATATTGGTGTTAAAAGGAGATTGAAATGGCTTACGAGAAGGAGATAAGCAGTTATATAGAGAGTCATAAGGAAGATATGCTGAACGACCTTATGGCATTGATAAGGATAAACAGCGAAAAAACGGCGGAAAAGCCGGGGATGCCTTACGGAGAAGGACCGGCAAAGGCTCTTGAGGCGGCGGGAGAGATGCTTGGGGGCTACGGCTTTAAGGTATCAAACTACGGCAACAGAGTAATTACCGCCGATATAAGCGACAAGGATACAAAACTCGATATACTTGCCCATCTGGATGTAGTGCCTGCGGGAGATGACTGGACGGTTACAGAGGCTTATGAGCCTGTGGTAAAGGACGGCAGGATATACGGAAGAGGAAGCTGTGATGACAAGGGGCCGGCAATAGCGGCAGCTTACGCAATAAGAGCGGTAAAGGAGCTTAACATACCGCTTAAGCACAATGTGCGTCTTATACTCGGCTCTGATGAAGAATGCGGAAGCAGCGATCTGGAATATTACTATTCCAAAGAAAAGGCGGCGCCTATGAGTATTACGCCCGACGCTTCGTGGCCTTTGATAAATATAGAAAAGGGCGGAATACAAAACAGGTTTACTGCAGAATATGAAAAGACGGATAAAGTGCCGAGTGTTGTTTCTCTAAAGGCGGGACTTAAGATAAATGTGGTGCCGGGCAAGGCTAAGGCGGTTGTCAGAGGGCTTAAAGAGAGTGATGTGAAGAAAGAGGCGGACAGACTGGCGGAAGAAACAGGACTGGGCTTCAGCTTTATTGAAGACGGAGATTTACTTACAATAAATGCTCTGGGAGTGAATTGCCATGCCTCAACACCGGAGATGGGCAAAAATGCACTTCAGGGAATAGTAGAGCTTCTTTGCAGGCTTCCGCTTGCAGATGCTCCCGTGAATAACTTCATAAGGGCTGCAAATAAAATTTTTCCTTACGGAGATGTAAACGGAGAGGCTATGGGTGTCAATCTGGAAGATGCGGAGTCGGGAAAAACGACGGTAAGTTTTGACATACTTGAAGTTACGGAAACCGCATTTTCAGGAGAATATGACTGCAGGGCAAGTATAATTGCCAATGATGAAAATACGGGAAAAGTGATGGAGGCAAAGATAAGGGAGCAGGGCTTCGATATTAAAGAAAAAGCGATGTTTCCTCCTCATATAGTGGACAGTAATTCGGAGTTGGTAAAGACTCTGTTAAAATGCTATGAAAAAGGCTTTGGAGTTACAGGAGCGAAGCCTATAGCAATAGGCGGAGGAACCTATGTGCATCATGTTGAAAACGGTGTGGCATTCGGCTGTGATGTGCCGGAGGTGGATAACCATATGCATGGTGCGGATGAATTTATGGAAGTAGATATGATTATAAGGAGTGCTAAGATATTTGCAGATGCAATAGTGGAGCTTTGCAGTTAAATGAAAATGATAAAAAAAATATACAGGATTTATAAAAAGTATAATCCGGATGAAACCGCATTGGGGTACACAAAGAGGCATATAGGGCAGGTTTTGCTTGCCCTTGTGCTTTCTCTCATTTTAACGGGTATTTTTTGTTTTGATGCGGTACAAACGATATATGTAAAACATGGGAAAAGTATATCGACCGCTTTTTATACGGACGACTTCGACAATACGGTCTGGGGAATAATACTTATTCTGCTCCCTACGCTGCTGTGTATATACGCTGTGTTCAGATTTGGAGGTATGCCGAAAGGCAAAAAGCTTATAAAGAGGTCTGACGGCTCCGTGCTTTCACAGGTTGTTGCAATAGCTGCCTTTGCCGTTGCAGGCATCATTTTGAGATACAGCGACAAGGAAATATACGGACTTGTCACAAAATTTATAATAACCTACGACGGATTGGCATATCTGAAATTCATAGGAGCAATGCTTATTATAACTTTCGGTGCGGTATGGGAGAGATTTATAATATGGCTAAAAGAGGGCGGAGCGTACAGGAACGGTTGGTTTATAAAAACTTTTATGGCTGTGCTGACAGGTTTTATGTGCTACTATCTTGTAGAGCTTCAGATGAAGACTCCGCTTACCGTGGAAGTCCGTATGATATTTTTTAATATTATATATTGGGTAATTCTTTACCTTTTTTTGTATGCGATTTTCAGAGGTATAAAGCTGCCGGCCTTTATTTGTGTCGGGCTGGCATATTTTATAGGTATTGCCAACTATACGGTACTTCAATTCAGAGGCAACTACATTATGTTCGGCGACCTTACGGTAATAGGTACGGCTATGGAAGTTGCAGGCAGATACAAATTTCATCCGGATATGCCGTTTTTTGTAACCATAGGTGTTTTAGTCATTTTTCTTCTTTTGCTGATACTGATTCCGAGGCTTAAAAGAAGAAAGCTGCGTCCGGCAAGAAGAACCGTAACTACGCTGATTGCCATAGGGCTGTTGTCCGTGGTTGTGATTGCCGCATTTCAAAACGGAATACTGTATAACTATATCTTCGGTCTTTCGTGGAATTATAATGAGAATGTGGCTGACAAAGGATACTTGCCGTATTTTTTAAGCAATATGCATGAAACGAGGGGAGTAAAGGTAGAGGGCTATAGTTCGGAAGCGGCGGAAAAGGCAATAGATGATGTGCTTTCATCTCCCGACAATATCATGAAGGATTTTAAAGACGGCATAAGACAGCCTACAATCATAGTGGTACAGAATGAAGCGTTTGCGGATTTGACCGCAGTAGCCGATATAAAGACGGACAAGCCGTTTATGCCTTTTATAAACAGCCTTAAGGAAAACACAATAAAAGGCTATGTAAATATGAGTGTTACGGGAGGACCTACGGCGAACACCGAATTTGAATTTCTTTCAAGAAGTACAATGGCGTATATGCCTACGGGTTCCGTACCGTACACACAGTATCTTAAGCAGAATATACCGTCAGTAGTGGAAGTGTTGAAGCATCAGAAAGTGCCGTATAAAGCAACGGCATTTCATCCGTACTATTCTGCAGGATATAACAGAAGGTCTGTATATGAGTACATCGGTTTTGATGAGGCGGTATTTTATGAGGAGTTTGAGGGGAAAGAGCTGCTTAGAGGTCTGGTTACCGACGCAAATAATTATAAAGATTTAATAGAAATGTACGAAAAAAACAAGAAATCTGCCCCTAATCAGCCACAATTTTTCTTTAATGTAACAATGCAGAACCACGGAGGCTTTTCAAACAACAAGGTTAAATTTGATATTCCCGTTAAAATAACTAATTTTGAGGCGGTTCAGGCGCTGAACAATTTTATGTCGCTTATGCGTACAAGCGATACCGCCTTTGAAGAATTTATAGATTATTTTAAGAAAGTGGATGAAGATGTCATTATACTCTTTTATGGTGACCACCAGCCGTCTTTTTCGGACGATGCCACAAAGCAGTTGGATGAGCACAGTATTTATAAAGAGGATAACGACAAGAGGCTTTCCAAGTTTGTAACCCCGTATCTGATATGGGCGAACTATGATATACCCGAGTATGACGGAATAAAGGAGGGCGGTCTTACAGGAGAATACAACACGGTTTCTATAAATTATCTTGCGTCGATGTTGTTTAAATACGCAGGAGTAAAGCTTACGGACTATGACAAATATTTGCTCAATGTACATGAAAATATTCCCGTTATGACAGCGCTGGGATATTGGAATGTCGCAGGAGAAAGGCTCTTTTCAGGGCATATGGCAAAGCCTGCACCGTCGGAATTCGGCAAGAGGAAGGGTAATAATGTCAGACAGGTAGATGAAGAAAAGGCGGAAAGGCTAAAGAGAGGCGCTGAACTTGTGCAGTACAATTTGATTTTTGATGCTAAGGATAAGCTTTGGAATAAATTTCTGCCTCAGTATTAGAGGAGATAGTCATTGATGAAAAATAAGTTAAGGTTTCTCTTTGTATTTGCATTTTTTATGCTTATATACGGAGAAATGAGAAGCAGCGCGGCAGCAGACACACACAGGCAGATAGTGGTAGAGGGAGATTATAAATTCAGTCTTTACTACTCCAGAGCGATACAGGGCTATTGCGAGGCGGGAGATTATGTCTATATACAGCAGGCATACAACAAGAACGAGTTTGAAGAGTTTGAGGCATATCAGACGGGAAAGACGGAGAACCTCATACTTCTTACCCGCTGCCTGTTCTCTCCCGATGAGGATGCCTATGTGCCCGAGGATTATATGCTGCTTAGCGGAGTAGGACATGGACAGACCTTGGATGTGTATGATTATAAAGGAAAGACCTATCTTTTCGTATCTGCGGGAAGCATATCTTCCGGCTCAAAAAACCTTTGGTGGTCGTCGCAGCTGGGAAGAATAGAATATGTACCTTACAAGTATATGAAAAACTCGGAAATAGAACGCCTTACCTATGTTAACTATGCAAACAAAAAAGGAAAGAGGTTCGGCTCTACCAAAAGAGCGGACGGCGCACTATCCCCCGACAAAAAGACCATGTTGCTGTGGAAGATAAATGAAAAGGGAGAGAGTGAGCTTACCGGATATGATTTTGAGGCTGTAAACAGAGAGTTGGACAAGGCGGTTGACAGACAGGTAAAGGCACAGGGAAATAAGGCTCTGAGAAAGGCGGTGTTATTCAGTGTAAGCGGAGTAAAGCTACCGCACAGATCTTTTCAGGGGTTTGCAATTTCCAACGGAAACAACGGCAGATATGATTTTTATATATCTTCGGGAGATGAAAGGTATTACAGGACGGGCAATTCCATTCACAGATACACGATAAAGGGGAGCAAAATCTCCCATAAAACCTCCGTCAGTCTTGAGGAGGACGATATCTGGATTATGTATTTGGAAGAGCCCGAAAAGACGGATACAACAGAGGAGCCAGAGTATTACGAGGAGATGGAAGGCGAGAGCGAGATAGAGGAAAACATAGACGAATATATAGAAGAAGAGGGAGTTCTTGCGGAGATAGAGGACTTGAAAATATTCGGAATATGGATTCAATTCATACTTCGCAATACGGGAAATCCCAATCAGCAGATAATGTGTACCATACCTCTCAGTGAACTGAATTAAAACAGCGGAACAAAAGACGCAGATATATTTTGATAAGGTATATTCAGTTAAACAGCCGTCCTTTCGGGCAATAGCCTAAAGGACGGCTGTTGTGAGTGTAAAATGTCGGATTGACAATATGCTTTACTTAGGCTGCCCATAAAGAAGCAGATATTCTGTAGCCGCAAATACGGCAACCCGTTAATAATATTTGCAAATCTGTCGACTTATGTATATAATTGAACATATAGGCTTATGTTAAGGAGGTCATTATGGAAGTAAATGTATCAAAAAAAGATATAGGAGAGGTTTACATAGCAGATGAGGTTGTTTCTGCAATTGCAGGGCTTGCGGCGCTTGAGGTGGAAGGTGTTGATGAGGTTGCAGGCAAGCCGTCGGAGAGTTTTAAGTCTAAAAACGCTTATAAGAAAATCAAGGTACAGCTTGCAGGGGAGTTTGTATATGTGGATATGGCGGTAAGCATAAAATACGGATACAGTATACCGAAAGTTACTGCGCAGATACAGGAAAAGGTAATGCAGGCACTTCAGAACATGGTAGGTCTTACCTGTAAGGAAGTAAATATCAAGGTGGTTGTGAGGCCAAGTGCTGATAAGTAATCAAACTAAAAAGTATCTCCTTTAAGCCATAGTTCTTGAAGGGGATTTTTAATAT
>JBHADN010000020.1:0-9334 GCA_041855085.1 Catonella sp. | reverse complement strand
GACTTCCTCACTCTAAGCCTTTCCTCAGAAAATACTCTCTCCGCCTCCTTTGGAACAATTATCTTTCTGTCAGCCTTTTCCATAGGAAATTCTTCATCAATCGGAAATGTGTTGCCCGCTTCGGGAACATACTTTACCGCCTTACCCTTAACCGTATCTACATAAAACCATATGGAATTGGCATAGGCTCTTAGTTTCTTTTTATCATCATATATCATAAAATTTCTATTGCCGTAAAATCCGTTAAAGCCGTAAGCCCTTGTTTCCACTTCTATATTTTCATCCATTCCCGGCATGTCATTTATGATTATCTGCCATGAGCAAAGAAACCATGCCCTGTTTATTTTTTCAAGTTCTCTTCGCCCTATGCCTATACTCTCGCTATGAAGATTTGAACAGTCCTGAAAGTAACTTATCAAATGGGGCAATGTAAGCTTTCCGTTATCTCCCGTTTCGCTGAACCTCACTCTGCTCTTAAATGTATACACTATCCGTTTCCTCCATTTGAACTATGCAATCTGCAAGCCCCGAATTCCTCTTCATTTCACTTTCATTATTTATCATAATGTTTACAGCCTCTTCTACGCCCACAATAGTCACACATTTTTTTGCCCTGGTAACTGCCGTATACAGAAGATTTCTGTTAAAAAGCAGCTTAGGTCCTGCGAGCAGAGGTATTACAACTGCCGGATACTCACTTCCCTGCGACTTGTGTATAGTTACCGCATAGGCAAGCTCCAGTTCATCAAGCTCCGCATTGGCATATTCCACCAGTTTTCCCTCTTCATATTCTACAGTTATAGTATCGGAGAAATCATTTATCTCCTTAATTATTCCCATATCTCCATTGAAGATGCCTGAGCCGGATTTAACTTCAAACCCCTTTTTAGTAACTATTTTCCACTCTATCTGGTAATTATTTTTTGTCTGCATTACCTTGTCGCCTACCCTGAACAGCATATCTCCCCACCGTTTTTCTTTTTTTCCCGCGGCAGGCGGATTTATATACTGCTGCATAAGCCTGTTCAGGTTTTCTATGCCGAGTTCTCCCTTCCTCATAGGGCTGAGAACCTGTATATCATATTTACTGGCTTTCACATACTTGGGCAGCTTTTCAAGCACCAGACTTATTACCGCCCTCTGCACATTCAGCACTTTGTCATTTTTTACAAAAAAGAAGTCTTTCGAATTGTTGTCAAGCTCTATCTCTTTCCCTGCATTTATTTTATGTGCATTTGTTATTATGTCGCTCTCCGCCGCCTGCCTGAAAATCTCATTCAGCCTTACCACATTGAACTTTTCGGAAGTTATTATATCCTTCAACACCTTTCCGGGGCCTACGCTCGGAAGCTGGTTGACATCTCCCACAAGTATAAGCCTTGTTCCTATCGGTATGGCTTTCAGCAGCGAATACATAAGATAAATATCCACCATCGACATTTCATCTATAATTACCGCATCCGCTTCAAGAGGATTGTCCTCATTTCTCTCAAACCTCATAGAGCCGCTTTCTTCCGGATTTCCGTTTATCTCAAGCAGGCGGTGTATTGTCTGCGCCTCTCTGCCTGTAGTTTCTGTCATTCGCTTAGCCGCTCTTCCCGTAGGCGCTGCGAGCAGAATCTCCATCCCCTCTCGCTCAAACAGCTTTATTATGGTATTTATAGTTGTGGTCTTGCCTGTTCCCGGACCTCCCGTAATAATCACAAGTCCGCTCTCTACCGCTTCATAAACCGCCTTTCTTTGCAAATCTCCGAGAGTTATCCGGCTTCCCGCTTCTATTTCCTTAACCTTGGACTCCATAAGCCTGAAATTCGTTTCACTCCTTGCATTTAAGTCCAGAAGTTTTCTTGCTACGGTAAGCTCCATATAATAAAGGCTGTTATTATATATTCTCTTTTCTCCGTTAACTTCTTTCAATATAACCTTACGCTCCACCGTCAGCTCAAAAATATCATTTTCAAACTCTTCCTCGGATATACCGAGCAGTTCACTTGTGTAGTCAAACAGCTCTTCGTACAGAAGGAAGGTATGTCCGTTTGAAGCTGCGATACTTAAGCCGTAGAGTATGCCCGCCTTCATCCTGAGCGAGGACTCCCTTGAAAATCCCATGCGCATGGCTATGCCGTCTGCCGTCTTAAAGCCTACCCCTGCCACATCATCTGCCAGTCTGTACGGATTTTCGCGCACTATCTGCATTACCTTTATGCCGTACTCTCTGTAAATCTTCATAGCAAGTGAGTTTGATACTCCGTATTGATTTAAGAAAAGCATAGCCGTTCTGAATTCTCTTTTTTCTTCAAACTGCGAGCTTATTTCTCTTGCCTTTTTTTCTGTAATTCCCTTTATTTCAGCCAATCTTTCAGGCTCTCTTTCTATTATGTCAAAAGTTGAGTCTGTAAATTTTTTAACAATCTTTGCGGCAAGTGCAGGCCCTATTCCCTTTATAATGCCCGAAGCCAAATATTTTTCCATAGCTACTGCGGTTTCCGGCTCTTTTATCTCATACGCCTCTACTGCAAACTGTACCCCATACTGCCTATGCTCTATAAATCTGCCCTCCGCCGTTATCCTGTCCCCCTCAGTTATGTCGGAAAAATAACCCGTGCAGACAACCTCTTCTCCTTCTGCGCTGACATTGACAACAGTATAAGCATTTTCATCGTTTCTATAGACTATCTTTTCAACATAGCCGTTCAACACTTCCGTATCCAAACCAATCTCCTATATTTAACAAGCCTGCATACAACAGAAGCTGTATACAGGCGAGGTTTTAAATCAAATCCGGTTATTCAGACAAGGCATTTGCACTGTCTGTCGGTGTTACAACATTTCTTTTCATAGACTCATACAACATCTTGGCTATTCCCAAATCCGTATTCTCGGTAAGCATTTCCGCTCTTTCTTTTATAAACACATCCTTAAACATAGACATATACTCGTTGTCGTCTTCCGAGTCCACACCTTCTATCTTGGACACTTCCTCCATCTTTGCCATTACCTGCTCCACCATATAAGCTTCAAAGGATTTGCAGGCATTCATAAGCTCTTCGTCACTCTCCGAATTTTCAGCCTTCTTTACAGAGTCGGTAAGCTTTCCCACCGACATATTTCCTACCGTACTTTGCATAATGACGTTGTAGTAGTTATTGTTTATGGAAAGTATATCCATCTGCAGCCTCCCTGTTATCTTCTAAGGTTGTTTGCCTGCTCAAGCATTTCATCGGAAGCGGTAATCGCCTTTGAATTGAGCTGATAAGCACGCTGTGTAACTATCATATTTACCATTTCGTCCGCCGCATTTACATTGGAGCCTTCAAGATAGCCTACCTTTGTAATACTCTTTGTAAGCCCTGCGTCCGTTGCCTCGCTCCTTGCCGCTCCGGATGCCGCAGACTCATAGTAAAGACTTCCGCCCGTCCTTGTAAGTCCTGCAGGGTTGTTGAACTGATACAGCGCAATCTTTCCTACGGTATCATATCTGGTGGTATTTGTTGCAATGTCGTCTACTCTGTGCAGCACATTTCCCGACATATCTATACTCACATCCGAATTATCCCATTCGCTGTTTATTTTTATTGAATTTCCGTTTACATCCAAAACAGGATTACCGTCAGAGGTGGTAAGCTCCCAACCTCCCTCCACCGCGGAAAGTCCGAAGTGTCCGTTTCTTGTATAAGCGACCTTTCCTCCTATGTCTATGGCAAAGAAACCTCGTCCCTGTATAAGCACATCGAAAGGCTCTCCCGTATCAAGCGCGGCGCCCTGTGTAAACTTCGCGGTAATTGAAGCATTTCTCACACCGAGTCCCACCTGAACTCCAATCGGCTTAGGATTTCCCTCGCTGTCTGTGGATCTGTGCTTTATCTGCTGATAGAGCAGACTCTTAAACTCCATGCTCTGTGTTTTAAATCCGGTTGTATTTATATTACTGATATTATTTGAAATAGTATCAAGATTTAACTGCTGTGCCAGCATTCCCGACGCTGCACTCCATAACGACCTAAGCATATAAGTCCTCCTTAATCTTATCCGACTCTGCCTACCGAGTTAACCGCACTGTCCATAATGGTATCGGAACTCTGTATCATCTTCTGTCCCGCCTCATAAGCTCTTGTTATAGTTATGAGATTTACCATCTCTCTTACCGAGTTAACATTCGACTGCTCTATGTATCCCTGCAGAACTTGGGCTTCCGGCTCTTTCTCCACCACGCCGTCTACAGTTTCATAGAGATTATCTCCGTATTTTTTGATATAGTCATAGTTTTCAAAATCAACTATCTTAATCTTATCGACGATAGTATTGTTTACAAATACCGAGCCGTCGGCAGATATGGAAATGTCTTCCGCATCAAGAGGCACGCGCAAAACTCCGCTTTCAGTACGAAGTTGGTTCCCATACGCATCCGTCACATACCCGTCTTTTTTCAACCTGAAATTGCCGTCCCTTGTATACTTTGTACTCTCATTGCCTGCCTTATCCACAAATCTTATCGCAAAAAAGCCCTCTCCCGACAGCGCCAAATCATACTTGCCCTCGGTCTGTCTGAGCGCCCCTTGGGAAAAGTCGGTAAACACCTCTCCCACCTTTACTCCAAGACTCATCTGTCCTATGGAGCGGTCATTAAACGCTTCTGAAATATCCCTTATCTTTATACCGAGCACTCTGTCAAAAGACTGGCTCGCTGTACTTTCCATCTTAAAGCCCGCCGTAGTTGCATTGGCAAGGTTATTGGTCATAATATCCATTCTTCTCTGCTCGTTTATCATGCCCGTATAGGCTGTATAAAGACTTCTAAGCATTTAAGTTCCTCCGTTAATTTAATCCGAACACTCTGCGATACATACCGTAACGATAATTTTTGTGAAATGTGTTTGCAAATATACAAGTCTGCACTATTTAAAGTATATCGGCTTTTTTCTCCCGATACTTAACCCCATCAATCCTTAAAGCCCGATGTATTGCTTAAAAATTCCACGAACTTGCCCGTACCGATAGCCACACAGTTCATAGGATTTTCCGCCGTTATTGTATTTATTCCCGTCTTAGCCTCAAGCAACTGCTCCATACCCCAGAGAAGCGCTCCTCCGCCTGTTAGCACTATGCCTCTGTCGGCAATATCCGCCGCAAGCTCCGGCGGGGTTTTTTCAAGCACCGAATGCACCGAGTCGACTATCTGTTTGCAAGGTTCTTCAAGCGCCTCCAAGGTTTCGTCGCTGCTTACGGTTATAGTCCTCGGAAGACCTGTGAGCAGATTTCTTCCCCTTACATCCAGAGTAACCAGCTCAGGTCTTTTAAATGCCGAACCTATCTTTATTTTTATCTCCTCCGCAGTCATTTCGCCTATGAGAAGGTTGTGCTTCTTTCTCATATATTTTATAATCGCTTCATCGAAATTATCTCCCGCTACTTTTACGGAAGCATTTACAACAGAGCCGCCCAGAGATATTACAGCCACATCGCTGGTTCCTCCGCCGATATCCACTATCATATTTCCGCAAGGCTTGGATATGTCAATGCCTGCACCTATAGCCGCCGCAATAGGCTCCTCTATAATGGCAACCTCTCTTGCACCCGCATTATATGTTGCCTGCTCAACCGCTCTCTTTTCGACCTCCGTAGCCGCCGAAGGGATGCACACGCTGATTCTGGGCTTTCTGAACGGCCTTTTTCCTCCTGCTTTCTGTATAAAATACTTCATCATTTTTTCGGTAACATCGTAATCCGAAATAACTCCCTGCCTAAGGGGACGAATAGCCATAATATTGCCCGGCGTCCTGCCGAGCATAAACCTCGCCTCTTCTCCTATAGCCTTAATCTTTTTGGTATCTCTGTCAATCGCCACAACTGAAGGCTCTTTCAGTACAACGCCTTTTCCTTTTATATATACAAGCACGCTTGCCGTTCCCAAATCTATTCCGATATCGCTACCGAGCATAAGTCTAAATTCTCCTTTCAAAAACTGACAAATCTATGTAAACCTGACGGTTATATTCAATTTTTAGTCACACATGTCTATTATAACCTTATCGCCGAAAAAAAGGAAGTAGGAATTGATAGTACTGGACTATTTTTTTTATTTTGTTTATACTGTAGTAAATCGGCATTATTCTCACATCTGCCGCTACCCGGGATACCGATAAAATTCTAAAACTGTGTACAATATACTTAAAAGGTTGGAATATTTATGAATAACAAATCGGAGCTTGCTCTCTATAAAGCGTTAAAATTATCCAGAACCGCCGCAAATATCAGCTTCACAATCCTGCTTGCCCTGCTGCTTATGTTCGGACAGGCAAATCCTGCCGCTGTATTTGCGCTTATCTTTTATAATTCTTTCTATCTTATCGTTTTTGTAAACTTGAAAAACAAAAATGAAAATAACGGTAGAAAGCTTTCTTCCGAAAATTTACAGTATCTGGAGCTTGCCGTTTTGAGGCTCGTCTTTCCTGTGTCCATAGCCCTGCATTTTCTTTTGGGCTACGGCTTTATCTACAAGATGACCATATCTTTGGAACAGGTTAAATCCCTTCCTATGCTTTTTGCTTTCTTCATTTTGTTAATAAGATATCCCGGCTATTTTATCATTAAAAGCAGATTAGAAAAGGACTAGCCCCCGGGCCGGTCCTTATTTCTTTGCCTTTCTCTTTTCGGCTTCCGTCTTTGAAAACTTACAGCCGCAATAATCCTGTCTGTACAGCCCGTATTCCTTTGAAAGTTCCGTAGACCTGTGAAAACCGCCATTTTTCTTAAAGTCTGCATAAAGGTAAGGTATTTCATATTCTTTCTCGTATTTTTCACCAAGGCTGTTAATCCACTCGGCATCCTTATGCGGGCTTATAGAAAGGGTAGTTGTAAAATAGTCCATGTTGTTTTCCTTTGCCGCCTTTGCCGCTTCCGAAATCCTCAGCGAATAGCAATAAAAGCATCTCGCTCCGCCCTCCGACAGAGTTTCCATTCCCTCAGCGCTTTTATAAAATCTTTCCGGTTCATAAGTTCCGCTTATAAGACTGACTTTGTTTCTTAGCGGCATTTCCTTTATAAGGCGGTTCAGCTCTTCCAAGCGCAGCTCATACTCCTCTTCGGTATCTATATTGGGATTATAAAAATAAATGGTAATCTCAAAGCACCTGCTGAGGTATTCAAGTGTATAGGTGCTGCAAGGTGCACAACAGGCATGCAGAAGCAGGGAAGGTACTTTACCTTCCCTCTCAAGCTCCGCCATCTTTTCATCTAAAAGTTTTTGATAATTGAGTTCTGCCATAAACGACTCCTACATGTCCTTCATACTCTTTAACAAAATCTCCTTTGCATAAGAACAGGATTTTTCTACCGATCCTGCCTCAAAAGGATTGGATACATTTGCATACTTGAGGGTTTCAAGATAGCTTAAGCTTCCTCCCACTTTGCACAGCTTAAGATAGTCTTCCCAAGCTTTTTCCTTGTCCTCTGCATATTTCTTTTTAAATTCCATTGCCCCTATGGTGGTAAGCGTGTAGTTTATATAGTACATAGGATAATGATAAATATGCAGCTTGTGATACCAGAAGCCTCCTCTGTTAAAGAACTCGTCATTTTCATCGTACTTTCTCCAAGGCATGTACTTTTCTTCCAGCTTATGCCATTCATAAGTCCTCTCCTTCGGAGTCAGTCCCGGATTTTCATAGCATATATGCTGAAACTCGTCCACCGCAACACCGAAAGGCACAAATGTTATAGACTCCTGCAAATGCTGAAAACGGAATTTGTCGGCATCCTTTCCGAAAAATCTCTCGGCATAAGGGTAGGAGAACTGCTCCATACTCATCGAATGTATTTCCGCTATATCCGTAGACTCCGAATAGTAGTCCGATATAGGCTGATTTCTCATAGCCATGTAGCCTGCAAATGCATGCCCCAGTTCATGAGTAAGCACCTGCATATCGAAAATAGTGCCGTTGAAACAGGAAAATACATAAGGAGCCTTGAGCGTGGCGAAACTTGTCATGTAGCCCGTAGAAGCCTTATTCGGCTTATTTTTAAGGTCAAGCAGTTCATGCTCTATCATAAAGTCTATGAACTCCGCAGTTTCCGGACTGAGCTCATGATACATTTTTCTTGCTTCGCTCATCATAAAGTCGTCATCTCCGGCAGGCACCGCATTGCCGTCCAAAAACACCTTTTTCTCATCATAGGAATACAGAATATCCACTCCTATTCTCTTTCTCTGAGCTTCAAAAAGTTCGGCACAGAGCGGAACAAGATATTCTCTTACCTGCTCTCTGAACGACTCCACCTCTGCCTGACCGTAATCAGTCCTTCCCTGCTCCATATAGGCCAGCGGTATATAGTTTTCAAAGCCCAGGTTTTTTCCCATCTCCGTTCTTATCTTAACCAGTTCATCCCAAATTTCTTCAAGTCTTTGCTCATTTCCACCGTAAAAGTCGGAATAAGCCTTATAAGCCGCTCTTCTTACCTCTCTGTCGTCATGCTCGAAATACTTCTGTATTCCGTAAAGGTTAAGCTCCTTGCCGTCAAAGTCTATCTTGCAGGCAGCCATCATCTCCTGATATTCACTTACGAGCTTAGCCTCTCTCTGCCTTAACGGAATATTCTTTTCATTAAACGACTTCTTTGCAAGGTCTATACCCGTAAAGAGCGTCTTACCGAATTTTTCCTCAAAATCTCCCCTGAATTTGCTCTCACAAAGCACATCTCCGAATTTTACCCAATAAGGAGAGATTGTAGGAGCATTTTCATCCACAAAATCTTTCTCCTCCTTATAATACTTGTCCGAAGTATCCAGAGTGTTCCTTATGTAAACCAAAGTAAGCATATGATAAAGCTCATCCTTAGCCTTTTCAGATTCCTCATAAACAGCAAGCGCCTCTTCAAAGCTTTCCGCCGACTCCAGTCTTTTTGTGCAATCTTCGATAACAGCCTTGACCTTGTCAAAATCAGGGCGTATATACTCAATTTCACTAAACTTCCAATTCTTATTCATATCTGCTCCTTATAATTTTATTCTATTTTAGAAAATTCAAAAACCCTCACAAGCCGCACAATACCGAAATAAACCATACTTCATCTACTTTTTGCAATCTGCGAGCTGTCTGTGAATAAACAAAATCACTAATATTCAATCATTTTACTATAATATGCTTAATTTTTAAACATAAATATTTGCCAAAGCATATTTTTGTCATATTTTATTAGTTTCTGCATATATTTATGCCTTCACCTGCCTATTCGTTATAATTAAAATTTATACCTACATAATATTTTTATGTATTTCACAATATTATTTTTTCGCTATATACTTAACCTCAGATAAAAAATATTATTCGGAGGAAAT
>JBHADN010000019.1:0-5345 GCA_041855085.1 Catonella sp. | reverse complement strand
TTATGTGGGTACTTTATGAGCATCCTGAAATAGACTTCTTCGATATGGCTATGCGTTTTATGGATATAAGAAAGAGAGTATACACCTTCCCTAAGATGGGAGAAAAGGCTTACTTCATAGCTATACCTACAACAGCGGGTACAGGCTCGGAGGTTACTCCTTTTGCGGTTATAACGGATGAGGTTACGGGAAACAAATATCCTCTTGCTGATTATGCACTCCTTCCGAATATGGCGATAGTTGATGCAAATCTTATGATGGATGCGCCTAAGGGGCTTACCGCCGCTTCGGGAATAGATGCGGTTTCACACAATCTTGAGGCTCTTGTTTCCGTACTTGCTACCGAGTTTACCGACGGTATTGCAAAGCAGTCGCTTAAAATGCTGTTTGATTATCTTCCACGCGCTTACGAGAACGGACCTAACGATCCTGAGGCAAGAGAAAAGGTAGGTCATGCCGCTACTATGGCAGGTATGGCGTTTGCAAACGCTTTCCTTGGAGTAATGCACTCTATGGCTCACAAGCTCGGTGCTTTCCATCACTTGCCACATGGTATTTCAAATGCACTTATGATGGAGCAGGTAATACGCTTCAATGCCACGGAAGTTCCTACCAAGATGGGTACCTTCCCTCAGTATGCTTATCCTAAGACAAAGAGAAAATATGCGGAAGTAGCGGAATATCTTGGATTTAAGGGTAAAAACGACGATGAGAGTGTAGAAAAGCTTATCGCGGGTATAAGGGATCTTCAGGTTAAAATCGGCATTAAGAGGAGCATTAAGGACTATGATATCAAGGAAGAGGATTTCCTTGCAAGGCTGGATGAAATGACAGAGAAGGCATTTGATGACCAGTGTACGGGAGCAAACCCAAGATATCCGCTTATGAGTGAAATAAGGCAGATGTATCTCAATGCTTACTATGGAACCAATGAGGCAGTTTAATATTAAGGGGGAAAGATATTATGAAACTTGATAAGGTAATTTTTTCGCGTCCCGGAAAAACCGTATATAGAGATGGTGACAAGGTTATAAAGCTTTTTGATGCAAAGTATTCAATGGCTGATATACTTAACGAGGCTCTTAATCAGGCTAGAGTAATGGAAACGGGATTAAATATTCCGAAGCTGCATGCCGTTACGGAAATAGAGGGAAAGACTGCCATTGTTCTTGACTATATAGAGGGAAAGACCTTGGAGCAGATGATGGCGGAGCATCCTGAAAAAACGGATGAATATCTTGAGAGATTTGTTGACATACAGGCGGATGTACATTCCAGAAAAGCGCCTATGTTGAACAGACAGTATGATAAGTTTTATAAGAAGATATCGGATTCCGAATATGATGCGACCACAAGGTATGATTTGCATTCGAGGCTTGACTCGATGAAGCGTCATGACAAGCTTTGCCATGGAGATTTTAATCCAAGCAACATAGTTATAACCGAAAAAGATGAGGTTTATATAGTTGACTGGGCACATGCTACACAGGGAAATGCCTCCGCGGATGTGGCAAGGACATATCTGCTGTTCTATCTTGCTGGAAAGGAAGAACTTGCGGACAAGTATCTGAATCTTTTCTGTGAAAAGACGGATACGGCAAGGCAGTATGTGCAGAAGTGGCTTCCTATAGTGGCTGCATCCCAGTCCGTAAAGGGCAACAGGGATGAAGTGCTGTTGCTGAACCGTTGGGTAAATGTAGTGGACTATATGTAGAACTTGCAGTATATGCGGATAAAAACTGAAAAATAGGGAAAGCTGTCACTTAATGAAAAAATTCATTAATGTGGCAGCTTTTTTCGTATTGAGAAATTGTTCAGAATTTCCATAATATGAAAGCTTACGATAGGATGTACACAGACGCGGAGGCAGTAAGCGATACTTTATTCATAAAAGTTTTAGTTTGCAAGTCTTTGTTAAGATGTTATAATATAAACGAAGGGCAATTGTCGGTAAAGCTGTCATTTTCTGAAAGTGATAGCTTTTATGTATGGAGAGAAATTATTATGGGAAAGATATTAAAGGTGCAGAAGCAGACTGACAATAGATTTGTAAATATATATGAGCTTGACAATGTTCACAAGTCGGGAAGAGAGGGCAAGTATTTTTTTGCTTCAAGGGCTGATTCCATAGACAGTCTTAAGATGACTACAAGAAAAAATAAGCCTGACGGCGTTATTATATATGCACTTGCGGGAGAAAAAAAGGACAAGATTGTGCTTATAAGGCAGTACAGATATCCTATCGATGACTATATATATGAGTTTCCGGCAGGTCTGGTGGAGGCTGATGAGGACTATGTAAGGGCGGCTGAAAGAGAAATCTATGAGGAAACGGGGATGAAGTTTAAGCGCATAGAAGCTCCCGAGGGATATGAAAGACCTTTCTTTACCACAATAGGAATGACGGATGAAGCCTGTGCAACGGTATTCGGATATTGCGAGGGAGAGCCTACAAGTGAAAATCAGGAAGACAGCGAGGAGATAGAGGTCGTACTGGCTGACAGAGATGAGGTCAGACGCATACTTAAAGAAGAAAAGATAGCTATTATGACAGCATATATGCTTATGCACTTTATATGTGACAAAGAACCGCTTAACTTTCTTGTGCCATAGGGAATAATTCGGGCTTAGCCCTGATTATTAACAAGGAATATGGTAAGGAATTGAAATGGCGAGTTTTAATATAAGATGTCAAGAGTTATCAGCAGGAGGACTGAGGTGAGTGTATTTGAAATTTTAGGTCCTATTATGGTAGGGCCATCCAGTTCACATACTGCCGGCGCAGTAAGGATAGGACTTATAACGGCAAAACTGCTTGGAGAAAGACCGTCAAAGGCGGAAATAACTCTTTCAGGCTCTTTTGCGGCAACAGGCAGAGGACATGGAACGGACAAGGCTTTAGTGGCGGGACTTCTCGGCATGGAGCCTGACGATATGAGAATACCGGAAAGCTTCGAAATAGCAAATGACAGGGGCTTTGAGTTTGAATTTAAGAACAATGAGGTAAAGGATGCGCATCCGAATACCGCCATTATCGCTATAACAGGGATAAACGGAAGAAATATATGTGTACAGGCTGCATCAATAGGCGGCGGAAGGATTAAAATAAATAAGATAGACGGAATAGAGGTAAATTTTTCAGGAACGCTGCCTACGCTTATAGTAAACAATATTGACGAGCCGGGGCATGTTGCCGCCGTGGCAGGCACTCTTTCAGGAAGCGGATTTAATATAGCCAACATGCAGCTTTACCGCAATAAGCGTGGTGGAACGGCAGTTATGGTTGTGGAGATGGATGAAACGCTTTCGGAAGATATGCTGAAAAAATTGGAGAGCATGAAAGGAGTGCTTAGGGTTACTTATGTATGATTCTTTAGAAGAAATAGTTTCAGTCTGCGAAAGGGAAAACATATCCTTCCCCGACCTCATTATAAGGGAAGATGCTTCGGATACAGGCATTACGGAAGAAGAAGAAATAGAAAAGATGGAGCGGATGTGGGAGGCTATGCTCTCGGGAGTCAGAAGCTATGATCCGAATCTCAGATCCAGAAGCGGACTTGTAGGCGGAGATGGCTTAAAGATGGAAAACTATAGAAAAAAAGGGAATACAATCTGCGGAGATTATATGGCGAGGGTTATAAAATCGGCTATAGAAACTTCGGAGTCAAATGCCTGTATGAAGAGAATAGTTGCAGCTCCGACAGCAGGATCCTGCGGTGTACTTCCGGCTGTGCTCGTTCCGTTTTATGATGAGTATAAGGTAGAGGACAGCGAGATAGTAAAAGCGCTGTTTGTGGCGGCAGGAATAGGCGAAGTGGTCGCAAGGAGGGCATCCATCTCAGGTGCGGAAGGAGGCTGTCAGGCGGAGATGGGAACGGCGGCGGCTATGGGAGCGGCAGCATTGGTATATCTTAAGGGAGGAACTCCGTTGCAGATGATAACCGCCTCGGGAATCGCCATTAAAAATTTGCTCGGACTTGTCTGCGATCCGGTTGCAGGACTTGTGGAAGTGCCTTGTGTTAAGAGAAATGTAATAGGAGCCATGAATGCCTGCTCGGCAGCAGACCTTGCGCTTGCGGGAATTACCGTCAGAATACCACCGGATCAAATCATAGATGCTATGAAAGATGTTGGAGATAATTTAAACCGCAGATTTAAGGAAACGGCAATGGGCGGTCTTGCGGGTACGCCGGAGGGCATAAAACTCAGACATCTTGTCAAGTAGCTTGCCACAAAATTTAATTAGTGGTAAAATTACTTGAGGAACTTGGACGAAAAGGGAAGATAATGGGTAAATATGCGATAGAACTGGAAGAAGTAGGAATGAAATTCAATATGAGCTCCGAAAAAGTGGATGATTTCAAGGACTATGTCATCAAGTTTTTTAAAAGGCAGCTCAATTATAAGGAGTTTTGGGCACTTAAAGATATTTCATTCAAAATAGAAAAGGGCGACAGAGTCGGTGTAATAGGGCTGAACGGGGCAGGGAAAAGCACATTGCTTAAGGTAATTTCAGGAGTGCTTAAGCCTACCGAAGGAAAAGTAAAGGTTCACGGCAATGTGGCTCCTTTGCTGGAACTCGGAGCAGGCTTTAATAAGCAGTACACGGGAAGGGAGAATATATTTCTTTACGGTGCGATGCTGGGCTATTCAAAAGCCTTTTTGCTTGAAAAATATGATGAAATAGTCAAGTTTTCGGGCTTGGGAGAGTTTATCGATGTTCCGCTTAAAAATTATTCTTCGGGAATGAAGGCGAGGCTCGGTTTTTCCATTGCTACTATAGTGGAGCCGGATATACTCATACTCGATGAGGTGCTTTCTGTAGGAGATGTGAAATTCAGAAAGAAGAGCCTGCGAAAGATTAAATCAATGATGGAAAATAAAGTTACCGTTCTCTTCGTTTCACATTCTATGAAGCAGGTGCTTAAAATTTGCAACAAGGCGATTTTGCTTGAGAAGGGACAGGTTGTGAGCTTTGGAGAGGCTGCGGAAATTGCGGAGCTTTATGAGAAAAAGCTGGAAGAAAAGTAAAGGTATAATAGGTGTGTTGGGATGATAATTAAAGACAAGGTCAGTATTATGTCCAAAATGTCTATGTTTGAAGAGAGTCGGGAAGGGATGTCCGCTTTAAAGACGGTCAGATTTTTCAGAACTGATTTTATCAGATGGGAGCTTTTAAAAACTGCGGCAAGCGTAACTACAGGTTATTTGATAATCGCAGCATTGGCAATTATGTACAATCTGGAGTATATAATTAAAAATGCTACCAAGCTGAATTATGTGGACATTGGATTTAAAATGCTCGGAGCGTATATTGTCGTACTTATAATATATGGGGTATTGAC
>JBHADN010000018.1:0-7764 GCA_041855085.1 Catonella sp. | reverse complement strand
GCAGAGGCACTCATCCGCCTCTGCCGGTTATTATTTATTTAAAGTACTCTACGCCGCTTTCAAATATTTTCTGATCTTTTTCTCCTGTTATATTGACAGCCACTCCCTTACCTATTCTTTCAGAATGGCACATCTTGCCCAGCACTCTGCCGTCAGGGCTTATAATTCCCTCAACGGCGCCGTAGGAGCCGTTCGGATTAAATGCTTCATTCATAGTGGCATTGCCGTCAAGGTCGGCATACTGAAAGGCTATCTGTCCGTTTGCCGAGAGTTTTCTCATCCAATCCTCATTTGCCACAAAACGCCCTTCTCCGTGTGAGGCGGGTATTGCATAAACCTCGCCGAGTTTCACATTCATAAGCCATGGCGATTTGTTGCTTACCGCCTTTGTATAAACTGACTGCGAAATATGTCTGCCTATCTTGTTGATGGTAAGTGTAGGAGAATCCTCCTCTATCTCGGTAATTTCTCCGTAAGGCACAAGTCCCAGCTTTATAAGCGCCTGAAAACCGTTGCATATTCCGAGTATAAGCCCATCTCTCTCTTTCAGAAGCTTGTTTGTCGCCTCTGCTATTTCAGGATTTCTAAACACGGAGGCTATAAATTTTGCAGAACCGTCAGGTTCATCTCCTGCCGAAAAGCCTCCCGGAAACATAATTATTTGGGAGCTTTTTATAGCCTTGACATACTCCGCCACCGACTCTTTTACGGCTGTAGGGTTCAGATTTCTGAATACCGTCTGCTTTACTTCGGCTCCTGCCCTTAAAAATGACTTTGTGAGGTCGTACTCGCAGTTTGTTCCCGGGAATACAGGTATAAACACCTTAGGTCTTGCCGTCTTTTCATTTGCGATGTAGAGTCTGCCCTCTGCCGCCTCCCTGAAACCGTCCTCTTTTCTCACATCGTAGAATATTTCGGCAACCTTTTCTTCCTTATCTCCCGTTTTCGTAGGATATACCTTTTCAAGCTTTGCCTGCCAACAGGAAATCATTTTCTCAACCGAAATCTCCGCATCTTCAAAACTGAAAACAGGGCTTTCTTTTATTTTACCTATAACGGTTACATCTAGCCCAAGCCCCATAACCTCCTCTATGCGTGAAGCATCTACCTCCGCCGCTATTCCCATAAAATCAGGTTTGAACAGTTCTGTTTCCGTTAAATTTTTGTCAAAGTCTATTCCAAGCTTATTTCCGAATGCCATCTTGCTTACCGCTTCCGCAATTCCGTGTCTGCCGAGTGCAAAAGCCGAAACAACAACCTTGTCATGTATTAGCTTGCTTATCTTTTCATAGCTTCCTATAAGTTTCTCGTAGACAGGAAGCCTGTATTCATCCTCATCTACGCTAAACCTCACAAGGATATTGCCCGCCTTTTTAAGTTCAGGGCTTATTATTTCTTCCGCCCTTCCGATATCCACAGCGAAACTTACAAGCGTCGGCGGAACATCTATATCGTTGAAACTTCCCGACATACTGTCCTTGCCGCCTATTGACGCAAGCCCAAGCCTTATCTGTGCCTCATATGCTCCAAGGATAGCCGCAAGAGGCTCTCCCCAGCGGTTTGCATCCTCTCCGAGCCTTTTAAAATACTCCTGAAAGGTAAACCTTATCTTCCTCATATCTCCGCCGGCAGCAACTATCTTCGCTACGGAATTGACTACCGCATATACCGCGCCATGATAAGGGCTTTCCTTTGAAATGTACGGATCGAAGCCGTAGCTCATAAGAGTAACTGCATCGCTCTCTCCTGAGTCATTTGGAAGCTTGGCTATCATTGTCTGTATAGGCGTAAGCTGATTTTTGCCTCCAAACGGCATTACTACAGTTGCCGCACCTATAGAACTGTCAAACCTTTCCACAAGTCCTTTTTTACCGCATACATTGAGGTCCGAAAGCATTGCAAGCCAGTTTTCCTCAAGATTTTTATTTTCAAATTTAGCCGCCTGTTCTTTATAAAAATTATCTATGGCAGGAGCCGCCACTCTCGCCTTAGCCTCGCTCCTTGCACCGTTGGTGTCTATAAATGCTCTGTCTATGTCTACTATCTTCTTGCCTCTCCACTCCATCACAAGGCGAGGCTCTTTCGTAACCTCCGCCACAACTACGGCCTCGAGGTTTTCTTCATCTGCAAATGCAAGCATGGCAGCCACATCTTTTGCATCCACCACTATAGCCATTCTCTCCTGCGATTCCGAGATGGCAAGCTCCGTACCGTCCAGCCCCGCATACTTTTTAGGCACTTTGTCCAAGTCTATATGCAGTCCTGCCGCAAGCTCTCCTATAGCAACCGACACACCGCCCGCACCGAAATCGTTACATTTTTTGATGAGCTTTGTAACCTCCGGTCTTCTGAAAAGTCGCTGTATCTTACGCTCGGTAGGAGCATTTCCTTTCTGAACTTCCGCTCCGCAGGTATCTATCGACTTTGTCGTATGAGATTTGGAAGAACCTGTAGCTCCTCCTATACCGTCACGCCCCGTCCTGCCGCCAAGGAGTATAATCACATTGCCCGGATCCGAGGTCTTTCTGACTACATTCTTTCTTCTTGCCGCACCCATAACTGCGCCTATCTCAAGCCTTTTTGCCACATAATCCGGATGATATATCTCGTCTACAAGCCCTGTGGCAAGTCCTATCTGATTGCCGTAAGAACTATAGCCCGCAGCAGCTCCGGTAACTATCTTTCTCTGTGGAAGCTTGCCTTTTATGGTTTCCGAAAGCGGAAGAGTAGGATCGGCAGCTCCCGTCACTCTCATAGCCTGATACACATAGCCCCTGCCTGAAAGCGGATCTCTTATAGCTCCTCCCAGACAGGTTGCAGCTCCGCCGAAAGGCTCTATCTCCGTAGGATGATTATGGGTTTCATTTTTAAAGAAAATGAGCCATTCTTCCGTATTCTTAGTGCCGTCCGGCAAGGTTTCTTCCACAGGCACTATTATGGAGCAGGCGTTTATTTCCTCCGAAACCTCCATATCTTCAAGCTTTCCGAGCACTCTGAGTTTCTTCATTCCCATAAGCGCAATATCCATAAGGCAGACATACTTATCATCCCTGTCCCCGTAAAGCTCGTTAAAACTCTCCTTATACCTGTTGAAGCTGTCAACAAGCGGCTTTGAATATCTTCCCTCCTCAAAAGACACCTCCGTAAGCTCCGTAAGAAAGGTAGTGTGACGGCAATGGTCAGACCAGTAGGTATCAAGCATCCTTATTTCCGTTACGCTCGGCTCTCTCTTCTCCTCTTCTTTAAAATACTTTCGTACAAATAAAAAGTCCTTGAAAGTCATAGCAAGGCTAAGTGAGTCATAAAGCTTTTTAAGCTCCTCCTCATCCATGGAAATAAATCCGTCAAATATCTTAACATCCTCCGGCTCTCCGAAGCTTGCCGTTATGGTTTCGGGCTTTGACTCCGCCGCCTCCCTTGAGTCTACCGGATTTATGAGGTATGCTTTGACTTCTTCAAATTCCCTGTCGCTTATTTTCCCTTTAATTATATATGTAGTAGCCGACTGTATAATAGGCTCCGCACTTTCTTCCAACAGCTTTACACATTGCTCAGCGCTGTCCGCTCTCTGGTCGAACTGTCCCGGCAGATACTCCACAGAAAATACCCTCTCGTCGTTTTCTGTCGGAAAGCTCTCCTCATAAAGCAAATCCACCGGAGGCTCTGAAAATACTATACCGAGCGCTTTTTTGTAGGTAGCCTCATCTATATTTTCTATATCGTAGCGGATAAGCACCCTCACCCCCTCTATGTCTTTAAGAGAGAGATAGTCTGCAAGCTCCCCTTTAAGCTCCTTTGCCCTTACTGCATAATCGCTCTTTTTCTCAACAAATATTCTTCTTACATTTCCCATAGTTCGCACTCCTCCCGACTGTATATAGACGGTCATTTACAGTATGCAATATTTTTACATTCAGCTTAATTATAGCAGTTTTTCTTCATTAGTACAATAAATATATATTCGTCTTTATATTATTTTTACTAATATATCTTCAAGGTAAAATTATTCCGTTTCATCAATTACGCAAAAGGTCCGAAGGCTTCTGCCTCCGGACCGCTTACTTCAGTCTGTCGCAACAGACCGAAATATTACATATATTCAGTTTAATTACGCTTCAGGGTTCCAAGCCGCTCTTCTTCTAAATGTTTCAAGCCTGAACTTGGCATCCGCCTCGGAACGCTTAAACAACGCCTCCGCCTTCTCAGGGTTGCTTCTAAGAAGTCTGCTGAAACGCACTTCGCTCTCTATGAACTCTCTATATGTTATTGTAGGCTCTTTAGAGTCCATGATGAACGGATTCTTGCCTTCCGCCTCAAGAAGCGGATTATAACGGAATAAGCTCCAATATCCCGACTGTACCGCTCTCTTCTCCTGAGTCATAGAAACCTTCATACCGCCCTTTATACCGTGGCTGATACAAGGAGCATAACCGATGATGAGGGATGGTCCCGGATAAGCCTCCGCCTCTGCAATAGCCTTAACACACTGATTATAATCAGCACCCATAGCTACCATAGCTACATAGATGTAACCGTATCCCATAGCTATTTCTGCAAGATTTTTCTTTCTGACTTCCTTACCGCCCGCTGCAAATTGCGCAATCGCACCTGTAGGTGTGGACTTGGAAGCCTGTCCTCCCGTATTTGAATATACTTCCGTATCGAATACGAATACATTTACATCTCTGTTGGATGCAAGTACATGGTCAAGACCGCCGTAGCCGATATCGTAAGCCCAGCCATCTCCACCGAAGATCCACTGGCTCTTCTTTCCTGCGAAATCGGCATTCTTTAAGATATAGTCTTTTTCTTCCGACTCACATGAGCATGCGCTGAGAGCCTGAACCATTCTTCTTGCCGCTTCCGTATTGGCACCTGAGCTGTCCCTTGTATCCAGATATTCCTTGATTACAGCCTTAATTGTATCGTCACTTGCCTTATCTAAAAGCTTCTCGGCACAGTCAATTATTCTCATTCTGAGAGTTTCCGTTCCGAGTGCCATACCGTAGCCGTACTCCGCATTGTCCTCAAAGAGCGAATTCGCCCATGAAGGACCTCTGCCTCTCTTGTCAACCGTGTATGGGTTTGCAGGTGAAGAACCGCCCCAGATTGAAGTACAACCTGTAGCATTTGCAATAAGCATTCTGTCACCGAACATCTGTGTAATAAGCTTAGCGTAAGGAGTTTCTCCACAGCCCGCGCAAGCACCCGAGAACTCAAGGTATGGCTGTCTGAACTGACTTCCCTTAGGTGTAACCACGCTGAACTTATCCAGTACATCCTGAGGAGTTTCAAGTGTTCTTCCGAAGTCAAAGCTCTTCTGCTCATGTAACTGAGTATCCAGCGGAGAAAGTGAAAGTGTCTTATTTCCCTTAACTTCAGGGCAGACATTTACACAGGAGCCGCAGCCTGTACAGTCAAGCACGGAAACCGTAACGGCAAACTTCTTGCCCGGCATACCCTTCATATCCACCATCTTCATGGTTTCAGGCGCTTTAGCCGCATCCTCTTCCGTCATAACTGCCGGACGGATTGCCGCATGAGGACATACATAGGAGCAAAGGTTACACTGTAAACAGGTATCCTTGTTCCAGGTAGGAACTTCAACAGCTATTCCTCTCTTCTCATAAGCTGCGGAACCTGAAGGTGTAGTACCGTCAGCATAGTCTACAAATGCGGATACAGGGAGAGTATTTCCTGCCTGTGCATTTACTTTATTCTGAATTGTATTTACATAGCTTACAACTTCCTTGCGGCCTTCTCCAACCTTAACTTCTATATCCTCTTCAACCGCATCTTTCCAGCTTTCAGGAACCTGAACTTCAACAACTCCGGCTACTCCCGCCTCTATAGCGTTGTAGTTCATCTGAACCACATCATCGCCCTTTTTCTGATATGACGCCTTAGCCGCAGCTTTCATATACTCAACCGCATCATCTATAGGAATGATGTTTGCAAGCTTGAAGAATGCAGCCTGAAGCACGGTATTTATACGACCGCCGAGACCTATCTCCTGACCTATCTTGATACCGTCTATTGTATAAAGCTTGATATTGTGCTCCGCTATGAATTTCTTAGCCTGTCCCGGAAGACGCTCTGAAAGCTCGTCTACATTCCAAGGGCAGTTAAGAAGGAATGTTCCTCCGTCCTTTATATCGCTTACCATATCGTACTTACGCACATAGGATGGATTATGGCAGGCTACAAAGTCCGCCTTATTTATAAGATAGGTAGACTTAATCTTCTTATCTCCGAAACGCAGATGGGAAATGGTTACTCCGCCCGATTTCTTTGAGTCATAGTCAAAGTAAGCCTGAGCATACTTGTCGGTATGGTCACCGATAATCTTAACGGAGTTCTTATTTGCACCTACAGTACCGTCCGCTCCGAGTCCCCAGAATTTACAGGAGGTTGTTCCCTCAGGAGCTGTTTCAGGGTTTTCCGTTGCATCAAGGGAGAGGTGTGTAACATCATCCTTGATACCGATTGTAAATCTAGGCTTTTCGGTATTTTTATAAGCCGCGATTATCTGTGCAGGAGTTGTATCCTTTGAACCCAGACCGTAACGACCGCTTGTTACAAGACAGGACTCAAACTTCGTTCCTCTTATGGATGCCACTACATCAAGGTAAAGAGGCTCGCCGAGAGAACCCGGTTCTTTTGTACGATCAAGTACAATTATGTGCTTAACGGTTTCAGGAATAGCCGCTATAAGATGCTTGGACGAGAACGGTCTGTAAAGGCGAACCTTAACAACACCCACCTTATGTCCGTTAGCATTCATATAATCGACGGTTTCATCTATAGTTTCGCATACAGAACCCATAGCTATAATTACTTTTTCCGCATCCTGTGCTCCATAGTAATTAAACAGCTTGTAATCAGTACCGATCTTAGCATTAACCTTATCCATGTAAGCCTGTACGGTATCCGGAACAACATCGTAAAAACGATTGGATGCCTCTCTTGCCTGGAAGAAGATATCAGGGTTTTGAGCTGTACCTCTCTGCTGAGGGCGGTTAGGATTCAATGATTTATCTCTGAATGCCGCAACTGCATCCATGTTGCAAAGCTCTTTCAAGTCCTCATAATCCCAAGCCTCGATTTTCTGAACCTCATGTGAAGTTCTGAAACCGTCGAAGAAATGAAGGAAAGGCACGCGGCTCTCGATTGTACTGAGATGTGCAACCGCTCCGAGATCCATAGTTTCCTGAACGGAGTTTGCACAAAGCATAGCGAAGCCTGACTGACGACAGGCATAAACATCTGAATGATCTCCAAATATTGAAAGCGCATGGCTTGCAAGTGCACGCGCCGATACATGGAATACTGTCGGAAGCAACTCACCTGCTATCTTATACATGTTAGGAAGCATAAGCAGAAGTCCCTGTGACGCAGTATAGGTTGTCGTCAGAGCACCTGCCTGCAGAGAACCATGTACAGCTCCTGCCGCTCCTCCTTCTGACTGCATCTCAGACATAACAACCTCATGTCCGAAAATATTTTTCCTTCCCTGTGTAGCCCACTGATCCGTATAATCAGCCATAGGGGAAGAAGGTGTAATAGGATAGATAGCTGCCACATCCGTAAACGCATAGGATACATGAGCGGCGGCGGTATTTCCATCCATGGTTTTCATTGATCTAGCCATAGAAAGCCTCCTTAAAATAAATTGTTACTGATAAATATTTAAACTTTTCAACATACATGTCAATTCTACTATTTAACTTGCATTATGTAAAGATTATTATGCTCTTTTTAATG
>JBHADN010000017.1:0-4260 GCA_041855085.1 Catonella sp. | reverse complement strand
GCCGCAGTCTTATATTCCGTGTTGGCTGCTACAAGTTCGTCGGTCAATTCTGTAGGAGCATCCCCTTTTATATAGTTAATTGTAACCGTAAACACGACATCAGCTCCGTTAAGTTCAGAGCCTTCTCTATAGTTTTCCGGAAATGTAAGATTTAACTCCACTACCTCGCCCGGCTTCTTACCTATAAGGCCGTCCTCAAAGCCCGCTATGAAAGAATTTGAGCCTATTGCCAAATCAAAGCCGGTTGCTGTGCCTCCCTCAAAAGCTACTCCGTCCTTCTTACCTTCAAAGTCTATGTTTGCGGTATCTCCACTTTCTACCGCTCTGTCCGTAATCTTCTCCGGAAAGCCGGAAAGGAAGCTCTGCACATTATCCTCTATCTCCTCTTCGGTTACCTCCTCGCTTGCCATTGTATATTCAAGCCCTATGTACTCTCCGAGGCTTGTAACATAGTCCTCCGGGTTGAAATCTTCTTCCTGCGCTACTGCGCTTCCCGTAGCCACCGTACTTGTGGCAGAGGTGCTGTTTGTACTCTGTCCGTTGTTTCCGCAGGCTGCCGCCGTCAATGCAATCATGCTCACGGCAACAGCAAGTAAAGCTGTTTTTTTCATCTTCTATTTGATTTCCTTTCATCTTTCTTAGGCGACACACTTAAAGTCGACAGCTAAACCGTCACGCACTTTATGCCGCAGACTCGTGCCTGCTTGCAGGGTATGGCAGGCGAAGCATTGCCAAGTGCTGATATCGCACCACATATTTTACCACAAGTATTCACGAAATGAAATAAATGTTTTGTGAAATCTTTATGAAATCCACAATACAGAAAAATCTGTCGGCACTATGCTCAAACTGCTTACATTTAAGCATAGTATCGACAGATATCCGTACGAACCGTAATTTTATCTTATTTCCTTTACCTCATAGCCCGCTTTCTCAATAGCCTCTCTAAGCACTTCATCGCCTACCTCTCTTTCAAGGCTGACTCTTGCATTATGCTCCTCAAGGCTGACTGCCGCTTTTACTCCGTCTATGGCGTTAAGCGCATCACTTACATGCTTTTCACATTTTTTGCACATCATTCCCTCAATATCAATTACCTTTTCCATATCTTTCTCCTCCTTTTCCAATGTTTCCAACACAGCTTCCGCCTGTGCCGCTTTATTTTTGTAAGACGGCTTGAAAAATCTGAGCCTCAGGGAATTTGTAAGCACAAACACCGATGAAAAGCTCATTGCCAGTGCTCCAATCATAGGATTCAGCTTAAGCTGAAATGCGGAGTAAAACACTCCTGCCGCCACAGGTATGCAGAGCGCATTATAAAACAATGCCCAGAAAAGATTTTCCTTTATCTTTCTCACAACTTCTTTGCTGAGAAGCATTGCATATGGCACATCCCGCAGATCGCTTCGCATAAGTATGATATCTGCCGTATCTACCGCAATATCCGCTCCCGTTCCTATTGCAACTCCGACATCCGCTCTGGCGAGCGCCGGCGCATCATTTATGCCGTCACCTACCATCATAACCTTTTTGCCTCTCTCCTGCAAGCGTCTTATTTCTTCCTCCTTATCGGCAGGCTTTATTCCAGCTACAACTCTGTCAACACCAACCTCCTTTGCTATTGCAAGTGCGGTTCTTTCATTATCCCCTGTAAGCATTACCACTTCCATTCCCAATGAGCGAAGCTCTTCTATCGCCTGTCTGCTGCCCTCCTTTATGGTGTCCGCCACGGCCGCACAGCCTATGAATTCTCTTTCAATATCTCCCTTTGCAAAATAAAGTACGGTTCTGCCCAAGCCGTGCAGCTTTTCCACAACATCTGAAACTTCGCTTACATCTACATTAAGCTCTTTCATATAGACTGCATTTCCGGCAAAGACGCTTTCTTTATCAACCTTTCCCGCTATTCCCCTGCCGTCCACATTTTTAAGGCTTTCTACCTGTTTTACCTCTATTCCTTTCTCTTTTGCATACTCCACTACGGCATTTGCAAGAGGATGTGCACTTGCGCTCTCCAAGCTCGCCGCTATGGAAACAAACTCTTCTTCGGACAGCTTCTGATTTATAATGTCGGTTACCTTAGGCTTACCCTCCGTAATAGTTCCCGTTTTATCCAAGACTACCGTATCCGTCCTGTGAGTTATTTCAAGGCTTTTCGCCTCCCGTATAAGTATTCCTCTCTCAGCTCCCTTTCCCGTTCCCGCCATTATAGCCGCAGGAGTTGCCAAACCTAGGGCACAAGGACAGGAGATAACAAGAACCGCTACCGCCATGTTAAGTGCAAATGAAAAATCTCCATTTATAAAAAACCATGCTAAAAATGAAATGAGGGAAATAGCCAGCACTATAGGCACAAACACTCCGCTTATTTTGTCCGCCAGTCTTGAAATAGGTGCTTTGGAGCTTGCCGCCTCCTCCACCAGCGCAATTATTTTATACAAAGCGGTGTCCTCTCCTACCTCCGTCGCCCTGAAGGTAAAATATCCCGAACGGCTGATGCTTCCGCCTGTTACCCTGTCATTCACAGTTTTCTCGACAGGAATGCTTTCTCCCGTTACCATAGCCTCATCCACGGCTCCAAAACCGCTTATCACCACTCCGTCCACCGCTACGGTATTTCCCGCTTTTACCACCACCACATCGCCGGTCTGTATTTCAGATACGCTTATCTCTTCCTCTCTGCCGTCTATAAGTACGGTTGCGGTATCCGGCAAAAGATTTACAAGCTTACTTATAGCCTCGGCGGTTTTCTTCTTGCTTCCCGCCTCAAGATATTTCCCAAGAGTGATAAGCGTCACTATTGTGCCCGCCGAGTCAAAATACAGATTTTTAGCAAAAGGCATTGCTCCCGCCACATCCCCCTGTGCCACAAAATAGGCTGTCGAATACAGCGAGTACAGACTGTAGACAAAGGCCGCTCCCGAACCTATCGCTATAAGGGTATCCATATTCGGACTGCCCTTTGTGAGATGCTTCATTCCGTTTATAAAAAATTTTCTCCCCGTAAACATAATAGGTATAGTGAGCAATACCTGCGTAATCGCAAGCAGTACGGCTCCCCCTCCGCTTGTAAATGCCTGCGGAAACGGAAGCTTAAACATATGCCCCATACCGAAGTACATAAGCGGGATTAAAAATATGAATGAGATTACGGTTCTGTTCTTTAGTTCCTTCTCTTCGTCGGGTTCAGATGATTTTATATTGATTTCAGGTTTTTTTGCGGCACTCTTAAGACTTGCACCGTAGCCTGCATCCTCAACCGCCGAAACTATCCTCTCCGCCGTCAAGCCCTCAGCCATCTCTACCGTCATCTTGTTCTGCATAAGATTGACATTTATATTTTTTGCTCCGTCAAGCCTTTCTACCGCCCTTGTAACTGCCGCTGCACAGGCGGAGCAGGTCATCCCCGTTATGTTAAAGGTTTCTTTTTTCAAAAATATACACTTCCTTCCTGCCTCAATAGCTGTATGCTTTAATACAAAATTTCATTGTGTGCAATCTATTTTACACTCTTATTTTCCCCCTGTCAAGCAAGCCCTTGCGTACCGGCAAAATATCTATCTCACATTTTACAAACTCCGATAAATAAAATCAGGCTATACGGCAGATACTCTCCGCCATATAGCCCAAGACCGTCTACATCTTATTATTTTGCGCCCGGTTTTCCAAGCAGCTTAAACATATTCGCCTTGTAAAATTCCACTCCCGGCTGGTCAAACGGATTTATGCCGAGCATATATCCGCTCACTCCTACTCCAAACTCAAAGAAATAGAACAGCTCCCCGAGGGAAAACTCACTCTGGTCGGGAAGTTTTATCATAAGATTAGGAACTCCTCCCTCTATATGAGCCGCAATAGTTCCCTCCATAGCACATTTATTTACATAGTCCATGGTCTTGCCCGAAAGATAGTTAATGCCGTCCATATCTCCTTCCATGTCCTTGAGCGTAAAATCTCTTCTAGGCTTCTCCACCTTGAGTACGGTTTCAAACATAAGCCTTGTGCCGTCCTGTATAAACTGTCCCATAGAATGCAAATCGGTTGTGAGGTCTACGGATGCAGGGAAAATGCCTTTCTGGTCTTTTCCTTCGCTCTCTCCGTACAACTGCTTCCACCACTCGGAGATGAAATGCAGACTAGGCTCATAGTTTGCAAGTATCTCTACATTTTTGCCTTTTCTATAAAGGATATTTCTTACCGCCGCATACATAAGGGCAGGGTTTTCCTCATATTCTTTCTCAAGACAACGCTTTCTCATAG
>JBHADN010000016.1:0-3858 GCA_041855085.1 Catonella sp. | reverse complement strand
CGGCACAAAAAGCCTTGATATTATCTTCCTGCTTTTCATCCACCTTGCCGAGCTTTGCAACTGCAGCTCCCTGTGCCATAGGATTTATAAGAGGTCTTACAAACTGCGGATGTCCTCCGAGGCGTACCGAAAATGCCGCGCTCACAGCCCTTATCAGCATATAGAGAGAGGCAATACGCCCCGATGTAGCTACCTTTAGCCCCTTTATGAAATCCACGGACTTATCTTTAAGTCCATATCTCTCACAAATACCTATTACAGGCAGAGTAAGCACAAATAAAGCAGCAACCCTGTTTGAAATAAAAGCATTGCCCAAAACTGTGAGTATGTCCAAAGGCGACATACCTGCAACAAGACCTGTAAGAAGTCCTGCGACAACTACCGTAGCCAGCGTGTCAAACTTAAGAATAAGTCCCGCTATGACTACCAAAACACCGATTAACTTAATCATATAACCTTCCCCTTTCGATTTGTTTTGCCGATTTATCTCAGCTTGAAAAAATGATAATACATGGACTTGTTATTTGCAAGATATTTTATTATCTTTATTCACTTTTTCTGAATATTTTAAAATATTTCCGCTTCGAACTCTACTCTTACCGTTTCTCCCCGACTTGGCCCCTTGCCGGTGTTCAGCTCTATAAGGCTTAAAGTTTCTCCGTCTGCAAGCTGTACTGTGTATTCAATAACCGCTCCCTTAAAAACTATGTCTGCTATTCTGCCCTCTTTCCCACCTTCCCTTACAAGCCTTATCTTTTCAGGTCGCACAAATGCTCCATCCTTAAGCTTGTTCGACCTTCCTATGAAATCCAGACTGAACTCGCTGTTCGGTTTGTTGTAAAGTTCCTCCGGAACAGCCTCCTGAACTATACTTCCCTCCTTCATAAGTATTACCTTATCCGCTATGGTAAACGCATCCTCCTGGTCATGTGTCACAAGTATCGTGGTCATATTAAAGAGTTTTACAAGCCGCTTTATTTCCTGCCTCATAGATTCCTTCAGATTTTCATCAAGGTTTGAAAAAGGCTCATCAAGCAGTATAAGTTCGGGACTCACTGCCAGACTTCTTGCAATTGCAACCCTCTGCTGCTGCCCTCCCGAAAGTGCATTTATATTCCTTTTCTCATAGCCGCTAAGTCCTACCGCCGCCAATACTTCGCCCGCTTTTTTTAACCTCTCTCTGCCGTTCATTTTCTGAAACTTCAGTCCGTAGGCTACATTTTCAATCACACTTTTATGCCCAAAAAGCCCATATGACTGAAAAACCGTTGATACTCCCCGTTTTTCCGGCGGCAATAAAGTTATGTCCTTGCCGTCAAGTACTATCTGACCGCCGTCACAAGCCGCAAAGCCTCCTATGAGATTCAATATGGTGGTCTTGCCGCAACCCGACGGACCTAAAATACATAAAATTTTCCCCTTCTCCAGCGAAAAACTCGCATCATTTAATACTCTCTTCCCTGAATATGACTTGCTTATCCCTTTTATTTCCAAAAACATTTTATCTCCTTATAAGTCTGCCTGCTGCCAGAAAAAGCGCATTCATTCCCAGACAGATTACTGTTATAATAAGCGCGATAACTGCGGCTATATTGTATTTTCCGCTGTTTATCACATCAAACATGATAATTGTCAGCACCTTTCCTGCCGGATATATAATAAAAATAATTGAGCCTACCGTTGTCATAGCCGAGTTGAAGTTATTCATCATACTTATTGCAAAGTCCTTTATAATATGCGGCACCACTATATCCTTAAAAATAAAATACTCATTTGCACCCAAATCTTTTGCGCTTAACAGTTCATTTTTATCTATGAGCTTCATGCTCGCATTAAATATCTTGGTGGAGAACGGCAGTGACCTGAATGTTATATTGAGAACAACTATTGCCGCCGTTCCCGCAAGATGAAACGGTTCTTTGTTAAAGGCAAGTATATATCCTATCCCGAAAAATGTACCCGGCAATATATAAGGAAGAGTGGCAAAGAAGTCTATTACCTTTAAAAATCTCCTATACCTTATACATATATAGTATTGCAGCAAAAGCCCTATGACACTTCCCGTAACTGCCGCAATAAGCGAATATCGAATGCTTCTTAGAACTGTCTTGTCTATATAGTCCGTTATTCCGTTAAAATGCTCAAGCGTGAAGTACATCTCCCCCTTGTAATAGTCCGTAAATGCCGACATTATTATCGCGATATACTGAAGCAGTATCATAGCTGTGAAAACGAAAGTTATAGCCGATGCCGCCGCAAAACTGATGCTTTTTTTGTTGAGAAAAAGCTCCGAGCTTCTTGCTCCATGCCCTGCACGCTGTATTATCTCGGAATTTTTAATATAAAATATAAAGGTTGCCAGTGCCGGAATAATAAGCACAACATTCATCGCCCCGGCGGTAAGCACATCTCCCTTGGATATGAAGGTCACATAAGAGGCTGACGCAAGTGTCTTAAATGCCCCTCCAATTATGTGCGGTGTGGAAAAATCAGCGGTACTTCTTATAAATGCAAGTATCATTACTACCTTTATGGCAGGCATCAATTCCGGAATAATCACATCATATATTATGTCCGCCGTGCCCGCTCCAAGCCCTCTGGCGCTGTCAATCTGAGCCTTGTCTATGGCTGAAAGATTCGCGATAATCATAAGCGCGCTTATGGATATCAGCCCTACACTCTGCATAAGAATTATTCCCGATGCGCCGTAAGGATCTACGGACAGCCCCAGTATATCACTTGTTATAAAGCCTCTGCGCCCGAACAGCTTGATATAAGCAAGACTTGACACAAACGGCGGAGATATCATAGTTATCATAAGCAGGGCGGAGATGGTTTTTTTGAATACGGGCTTTGTTGCATAGCAAAATATGCCTATAGCCACAGAAACGACTGTTGTAAGAATAGTTGTGAGTATTGCTACAAACAGCGAGTTGTATACAAGATAAAATTCGTCTTTTAAAAAGGCAAAGCCCTCCGGTGTAAACTCTCCATTTGCGTAAAAGCTGTAAATAAATACCTTTACAAAAGGATACACTATAAAAATAAGTATACTTAGCGCAATTAAAGCTATAATTATTATATCAATTATTTTTGCAAATTTTTTCATGATTTTCCTATCTTGCCTGCCCCTGTCCGGATATTCCCCATTATAGAAATCGGGCTGCTACTTGCCAAGTTTTGCTCGTTAAGTAACAGCCCTCTTTTTAATATAATTTATCGCCGAACCTATGGCGTAGTAAATTCGGGTTTATTTACCCTTTGTGAGCTCCGCCCATCTGGCAAGTATGGCTTCTCTCTGTGTACCGAAGCCTGCTATGTCTTCCTTTATAAACTTATCTTCAGGAAGTCCCAAATCATAGCCCTTTGCACCGTCAATAACCATCTGCGCGCCGTCTTTTCCGTCAAGCTCGGCTATCATCTGCTGTATTTCAGGCTTAAGTATAAAGTCCTCAAACTTCTTTGCCGCCTCAAGATTTGCGCTGTTCTTAAATATCGCAACACCCTCAGGTACCCAGCAAAGACCGTCCTCAGGATATATAGCCGTAAGGTTATGCTTTTCAGCCTCATCAAATGAAGACTTGTCTATAGGGATGATTCCCAGACCGAACTCTCCCGCTATCGTCTTCTCCTGAGGATCCTTTCCTCTTTCTCCGTAGAACTTTACATTGTCGTTAAGCTTTGCGAGGTACTTCCAGCCTTCCTCCTCGCCGAACTTATCTAAAAGTCCCTTTACATTGGCAAAGCTTGTACCGGAAACCGCAGGATTTGCCATAATAAGCTCGTCCTTGTATTTAGGATCTGCTATCTCTTCCCATGTCTTAGGAATTTCAAGCCCCTTATCTTCCAATATCTTAT
>JBHADN010000015.1:0-3928 GCA_041855085.1 Catonella sp. | reverse complement strand
CTGCTCACAC
Source organism: Catonella sp. (assembly GCA_041855085.1). Taxonomy (GTDB): domain Bacteria; phylum Bacillota; class Clostridia; order Lachnospirales; family Lachnospiraceae; genus Catonella. The sequence goes on along the minus strand of JBHADN010000015.1, from coordinate 3,918 downwards.
AGAGTTCTATGTACGGAATACTGGCACTCGGTTTGCTTCTTGTAATCGTATCAAAGGGAATCGACCTTTCCGTAGGCTCGATACTTGCATTTTCAGCTGTAGTTACTGCAAGCTTGAGCCAGTTGCCTACTGCAACTTCAAAGATTTTTCCGAATGCGCCAATGGTGCACATTTTAGTAAGTGTCATCCTTGCAATCGGAATAGGAGCGCTTCTCGGATTTATAAACGGAACGCTTATTGCGCGTACGGGAATACCTGCATTTATAGCTACTCTGGGTATGTATACCGCGGCAAGAGGTGCGGCTCTTATGTATACGGCAGGTAAGCCTGTAAGTAACTTAAATCCGGCTTTTGAATTTTTTGGAAGCAGATTGTTCGGAATAATTCCGGTTCCGGTTATTATTTACATTATTGTAATTATAGTAACATTTGTTATACTTAAGTATACAAGCTTCGGTGCGAGTGTATATGCAATCGGAGGAAATATACATGCCGCGGAGATATCGGGTATTAAAGTAAAGAAAAACATCTCTATGATTTATATGTATTCGGGTATTCTTGCGGGTGTGTGCGCGCTCATCTCCATAGGAAGAACGGGAAGTACACAGCCTACCGTAGGTACAGGCTGGGAGCTTATAGCGATTGCGGCTACAACCATAGGCGGTACGAGCCACTCGGGAGGTATAGGCACGGTTTGGGGTACTATTGTAGGTACGCTTATCTTAGGTGTTATTACAAACGGTTTTACACTTCTTTCCGTAAATGCTTATCTCCAGAACATCATTCAGGGTATAATTATCGTGGGTGCGGTTATCTTCGATATGAGAAAGAATAAAAAGAAAGCATAAGCAGGGCGGTTCATTTCGGCACGACATTTTAGAATTTATACCGTTGTTGTTAATAAAATTATTCAACTGTAAGGCAGTTATGAAACGAGGTTAATTATGAAAAAAATCAGAGTAGGACACATTGGACTTGGAAGACTTGGAAAGCAGCATGCATACAATCTCCGCTTCAGACTTCAGGATGCAGAGCTTGTCGCGCTTTGTGACATCAATGAGGCGGCGCTGAAAGAATGTGCGGAGAAATGGGGAATAGAGAAGACCTATACAGATTTTGAAGCTATGGTAAAAGAGGCGGATATAGACGCGGTTTCCATCAGCTCGCCTTCCGCATTTCATTGCAAACAGATAGAAATAGCGCTTCAGAACGGTAAACATGTGTTCTGTGAAAAGCCTTTGGGAGTTACCGTGGAGGAGTGCAATTATCTGCTGGAGCTTGAAAAGAAGTACCCTGAATTTATCATAATGCCGGGATTTATGCGCCGCTTCGATCCGTCCTACAAAGAGGCGAAGGAGAGAATTGACAGGGGAGAAATAGGTAAGCCTTTTATGGTAAGAAGCTACAGTCAGGATCCTGTGAAGGATATAGCCGGAGCGATTGCTTATGCGGGACATAGCGGGGGAGAATTCCTTGATATGTGCGTACATGACATAGACCTTTGCCGCTGGTTCCTGGGAGCGGAGCCGGTAGAAACCTATGCAATAGGTGGCTGCTATGCGTTTGAAGAATTTGGAAAGTATAATGACGGAGATAATGTATCCTGTCTTATGAAGTTTGAAAACGATGCAATGGCTTTCCTGTTTGCAGGAAGAACAGCTCCTCATGGCTACAATGTGGAAACCGAGATAATAGGTACGGAAGGTATATTAAGAATTGCAAATGTTCCTCAGAAAAATCTTCTCGAGATACTTTCTTCCACCGGAGTAAGAAAAGAGTGCAGCCAGAACTTCATTGAGCGTTTTGAAACTGCATACATTAAAGAGATGGAAGAATTCCTTTCCTGTGTAGGCGAGGGAAGAAAACCGTCGTTAAGCGTTGAGGACGGGGCAAGGGCAGCAGAAATCGCTTATGCCTGCAAGGAGTCATTTGAAACCAAAACCCTTAAAAAGATGGCGAAGGAGAATAAATAATGAGATATGTGGAGTTCGATGAAAGCAGGGAGTTTGACCTTATTTTAATGGGGCGTGTCGCCATAGACTTTAACCCTGTGGATTATTTTAAGACTCTGGCTGAGAGCCAGACTTACAAAAAATATGTAGGCGGTTCTCCTGCAAATATCGCAGTAGGTATGGCAAGACTGGGAAAGAAGATAGGCTTCATTGCAAGAGTGTCGGATGACAGATTCGGAGATTATGTAGTAGATTATTTCAACAAGGAAGGGATCGACACATCTGCCATAAAAAGGGCTAAAAACGGGGAGAAGCTCGGGCTTACCTTTACAGAGATATTAAGTCCGGATGAAAGCAGCATACTTATGTACAGAAATATGGCTGCCGATCTCGCTCTTGAGGCGGAAGATGTTACCGAGGACTATATTTCCAGAGGAAAGGCGCTTCTCATATCGGGAACGGCACTTTGTGAGTCGCCGTCAAGAGAAGCCTGCCTGAAGGCGCTGCAGTTTGCAAAGAATACCGGCACGCCTGTAATATTTGATATAGATTACAGACCTTACAACTGGAAAAATGAGGACGAGATATCCATATATTATTCGATAGTTGCAAAGGACAGCGCAATAATTTTAGGTTCAAAGGAAGAATACGAGCTAACGCAAAGGCTTATAAAACCGGATTTGAGCGATGAAGAAACCGCCACACTTTGGGAAAATGCAAAAATTGTAATAATAAAGCATGGCAAGAAAGGCTCTACGGCATATACTAAGGACGGTCAGAGTTATTCTATAAAACCGTTTCCGGTTACCGCGCTTAAATCTTTCGGCGGCGGCGACGGCTATGCCAGTGCTTTCCTGTATGCCATAATGGAGGGATATGAGATGCACGATGCCCTCGAGCTTGGAAGTGCCAGCGCTTCAATGCTTGTATCAAGCCATGGCTGTTCCGAGGATATGCCGAAAGTGGAGGAGATAAAGAAATTTATCAAGGCTAAAAAGGAAGAGTACGGAGAAAGCGTGAGCAGGGCATAGATTGAAGATAGGAGCAAAGTATGAGCAAGATAAAGATGACAGTAGGTCAGGCTGTAGTTAAGTTTTTGGACAATCAGTATGTGGTGTCCGACGGAAGAGAAAATAAGTTTGTAGACGGTGTTTTTACCATATTCGGACATGGAAATGTAGTAGGCTTGGGGCAGGCTTTGGAAGAAAATCCGGGAGCACTTAAGGTGTATCAGGGAAGAAATGAGCAGGGCATGGCACATGTTGCCGCAGCCTATGCAAAACAGCATGACAGAAAGCGGATAATAGCGGTAACCTCTTCCGTAGGACCGGGTGCTGCCAATATGCTTACTGCGGCGGCTACCGCTACGGTAAACTGTATCCCCCTCCTGTTGTTGCCGGGAGATGTGTTTTCTACAAGACAGCCGAACCCCGTTTTGCAGCAGCTTGAAGTGCCTCAGAGCTTGACGATAAGCACCAATGACGCTTACAGACCTCTGTGCAGGTACTTTGACAGAGTTGAAAGACCGGAGCAGGTTATGACGGCGCTTTTACAGGCTATGAGGGTGCTTACTTCTCCTGCGGATACAGGTGCGGTATGTATAGCTCTTCCGCAGGATGTTCAGGGAGAGGTGTATGAGTTTCCGGAAGAATTTTTTGCAAAGAGAGTGCATGCAATACGCAGAACGGAGCCTATACCGGAGGAATTTAAGGCTGCGGCTGCCAGGATAAAGCAGTCAAAAAGACCGATGTTTATCTGCGGAGGCGGTGTGCGCTATTCGGGAGCGGGAGAACTGCTGGGAGAGCTTGCGGATAAATATGGAATTGCAATAGGCGAAACTCAGGCGGGAAAGAGTGCCTTAAAGAGCAGTAACGCTTGGAATATGGGAGGTATAGGAGTTACCGGCAACAGTGCGGCAAACAAGGCTGCTGAGAGAGCCGACCTCATAATTTCCGTAGGAAGCAGG
>JBHADN010000014.1:0-4153 GCA_041855085.1 Catonella sp. | reverse complement strand
GGTAGCCTTTACCGAGAGGTCATACACTCCCCTGAGCGGATTTGCATTTTCCTCCGTGTAATATCTCTTCATTTTTTCAAGCACTATATCCGGCTTCTGTACTGTAGCCGCATTGTCAAAATAAATCAGCTCCGGATACTTCCCGAAAAAACTGAAATCTTCTCTTATATTACTGCCCATTATTAAAAACCTCGCTCACATATTTTATAACTCTGCCCTCGGTTTCATCATCTCCAATTTTATCCGTAACGGCATTTATATAAGCCTCTGTCATAAGCTGCTTTGCGGCTTCATCCGATATTCCCCTGCTCTTGATATAAAAGAGCAGCTTTTCATCTATCCTGCCTATGGTCGCGCCATGGTCACCCTCTACCTCTTCTTCGTGACAGAGAATGAGCGGAACTGATTTATTTATAATCTCAGAGCCGAAAAGCAGGGTATTTTCCTTTTCAAAGCCTTTAGCTCCCTTAGCGCCCTCTTTAAAATCGACGGTTCCTCTATATACCTTTTCCGCCCTGTCCAAAAGCACACCGCTTGCATCCATATTGCAGGAAACCTTTTTTCCCCACTCATTCGTTACGAAATTCATATCGAGCAGGCTTTCTCCTCTGCAAATATAGCCTGTATCGCTGTAATACTCACTCTTTCTGCCCACCATTTCAGTCCTGACTCCGATATAGGACTTTCTTCCTCCAAGCTCAAGCTGAACAAGTTCCGCCTTTCCGTTATTCTCAAGATATATGCCCAAATCGTCAAAATGGTCCGTATTTTCGGACAGAAGATTAACTCTTACAAGTTTAAGTATTGCCCCCTCACAGACATATACCCTTGTCTGCAGTCCTGCCAGATTTCTTCTGTTTTCAGATTCAAAAAGCTCTATGACGGTAAGCTCCGAGTCTTCTTTCACATAGATTATGTGGTTATTTATGCTGTTTCTTTCATCCGCCTTGTAAATAAGCTTAAGCGGCTGTTTCGCAGACATTCCTTTTTTATTCGTTATTATTTTAACAGTCACTCCCGCCGCGGACAATGCATTTCTTACTATATCTGTAGAAGGAGCATCCTTTACCTCTCTGTCCTTTCTGTTTTCGTCATATATGCTGTCGCCCCCTGCCTTTGAGTCGAGGTTTAATGCCTCCATACCTGTCTTTACATCGCCGGCTTTTTTAAGTATTTCGTCAAATTCCGCACCCTCGGTAAGTATTTCAACCCCCTCAGGAAGTAAAGTATAAGGCACATTTTCGTTATGCACCTCGTAGGCAAGGTCTATCTCCGCAAAATTATTCTTCATCTTACGATATGTTGCCACAGGGAGATAGTTCACATTTCCTTTTAATTCAAGCTTCATCACATACCTCCCTTCATCTCGAGCTGAATGAGGTTATTCATTTCAACCGCATATTCAAGAGGAAGTTCTTTTGACACAGGATTTGCAAATCCGCTTACTATCATAGCCCTTGCCTCATCCTCGCTTATTCCTCTCGACATAAGATAAAACACCGCATCATCGCTTATACGCCCTATCTTTGCCTCGTGTCCTATATCCGTGTCGTCCGTCCTTATATCCATAGCCGGAACTGTGTCGGAGCGTGAATCCGAGTCCAGCATGAGCGACTGGCAGGAAACAAACGCCTTGCTTCTTTTAGCTTTCTCGCTTACCGTTATCATACTCCTGTAGGTATTTGTACCGCCTCCCTTTGAAACGGACTTTGTATTTATAACCGACGAGGTATCTTCCCCGAGGTGCAGCATCTTTGCTCCCGTATCAAGATTTTGTCCTCTGCCCGCAAATGTTATGCCTGTAAACTCGCTCTTTGAGCCGTTTCCTTTAAGAATGCTCATAGGATAAAGATAGGACACATGAGAGCCGAACGAACCTGAAACCCACTCTATGACACCGTTTTCCTCTACTATCGCCCTCTTTGTGTTCAGGTTGTACATATTTTTAGACCAGTTCTCTATAGTAGAATATCTGAGTCTGGCATTTTTCTTTACAAAAAGCTCCACACAGCCTGCGTGCAGATTTGCTACATTGTACTTAGGTGCGGAACATCCCTCTATAAAATGTAAATCCGCTCCCTCGTCAACAATTATGAGGGTATGCTCAAACTGCCCCGCTCCTGCCGCGTTCAGCCTGAAATAGGACTGCAAAGGTATATCGACCTTAACCCCCTTAGGCACATATACAAAAGAGCCGCCCGACCAGACTGCGCCGTGTAAGGCGGCAAATTTATGGTCTGTAGGAGGTACAAGCTTCATAAAGTACTCCTGTATCATACCCGCATATTCGCCGTGCAATGCCGACTCAATATCCGTGTAAACAACTCCCTGAGCCGCAACCTCCTCGCGTACATTGTGGTAAACAAGCTCCGAGTCGTACTGCGCCCCCACTCCTGCAAGCGAAAGCCTCTCCGCCTCCGGTATTCCCAGCTTTTCAAAGGTGTTCTTTATATCCTCCGGAACTTCCTCCCAGCTACCCTTCATATCTCCTTTATGGCGCACATAGGTCATAATCGTGTCCATGTCGAGTCCCTCTATGGAAGGTCCCCAGTCGGGGATGCTTAATCTGTTGTATATTTCAAGCGACTTAAGACGAAACTCCCTCATCCACTCGGTATCATTTTTCTCCTTTGAAATCTGCAAAACTATTTCTTTTGTTAAGCCTTTGTCAAGCTTTAAGAATTCGTCGTCACTTTCTTCAAATCTGAAATCATAAAACGAACTGTCTATATCATTTATAATTGTTTTTTCTACATCTGCCACTCTTATACCCCCATATTCTCAAAACGGGCGAAGCCTTTTTCATTTATCTCCGTAACCAATGAATAATCTCCGGTTTCAACCAGCTTACCCTTAACCAGTATATGAGTGTAGTCCACCTTCAATGCCTCCAATATACGGGTACTGTGGGTAATTATAAGCAAAGCCCCGTCCCTGTGCTTCTGGTATGCCTCTATCCCTCTGCTCACGGTTCTTACCGCATCCACATCAAGTCCTGAGTCGGTTTCATCTAAAATGGCGAGCTTAGGACGAAGCATAAGCATCTGTAAAATCTCCGACTTTTTCTTTTCTCCTCCCGAAAAGCCTACATTTAAATCTCTGGAAAGATATGACTCATCCATCTGCAGGATTTCCATAGCCTCTTTCAAATCTTTTTTAAACTGCATAATCTTGAGCGGCTTTCCCGTAATCTGCCTTATCGCATTTCTAAGAAAGCTCTCAAGCGAAATGCCTGCTATCTCGTATGGACTTTGAAACGAAAGAAACATACCCTTTTTAGCTCTGTAGTCCGTGCCGGTTTCAAGTAAGCTTTCATTTTCAAAAATTATATCACCCTCTGTAACCTTATAAGCGGGATTTCCCATAAGGGTGTGACCGAGTGTGGACTTTCCCGCTCCGTTAGGTCCCATAAGCACATGGGTTTCTCCCTCTCCTATACTGAAGTCCACTCCTCTCAGTATCCTGCCCTCATCTATATCTACTGATAAATTATTTACTCTCAACAACTCCGCCATAACAGCCTCCTATGCATTTTCTCCAAATGTTTGCGCAATCCGTCACACATAGCCTGATATTTTCCTCCGCTTTTTCAGCTCATATACCCTCGGCTGTGTATGAAATAACCTTTTAATTTTAATTCGCACTAATTTAGTAGGAATTAGATTTCTCTATTATAAGGGTTAAAAGAAAAAGTTGCAATAGGTTAGAAATAGCTAACTTGAGAGATTTTATTTTTTTCAGATACTTCATTTTTAGCCATTGCATTTGCTTAAAGATTTCATTATTCCGTTTTCTATACTATATAACTCGGAGGTTATATCATCAAAATAGTCATCATGACTTACTAAAATAATTTTTTTCTCAACTGAAAATTTGCTCAAAAATAATTTTAATTCTTTTATACTTTGCAGGTCTAAATTGGATAAGGGTTCATCTAAAATCCAATATTCTTTATTGAAATTTTGAACAAAAAATCTCAGCAGGCTTATTTTTTGCTGCTGTCCCAAGGACAGGTTCAAGCACAAAACCGCCAGACCTATTTTTACATTTACAATTCCCTGTTTTTTTCCCCGATTATAATGCCCTTCTTCTCATCTTCATTTCTCCCTATATATCTTTATCAAACAAGTAAAATAAAGTGTCAAAACGGCAT
>JBHADN010000013.1:0-5800 GCA_041855085.1 Catonella sp. | reverse complement strand
GAGTTTCCTTAAACTGTAAGTAATTTGGGCTTAAATATTTTATGTTTAATTTGAGTCTGAAATTTCGAAAGGGGAGATAGGGTGTTTCGGGAAAAAATCAATTATGAATCAATGGATAATAGTGTTTCTGTTAAAAATTTATCATTTTTGTACGACGGCACCGGAAAGAAAATTTTTACAGATGTCAATATGGCTGTTCCCGGCGGGCAGTTCTGCTGTCTGCTCGGTCAGTCCGGGTGCGGCAAGTCCACCTTACTTAGATTGATTGCCGGGCTTGAAAAGCCTTCAGGCGGAAACATTTCCTTCGGCGGAATGTCTTACAGCGGAGCCGGACTTTACAAAGGGGTTGTATTTCAGGACTACGGTCTATACCCTTGGATGACCGCCGGTAAGAATATCGAGCTTGCAATAGGGCAGAGGTTTCCTAAAATGCAAAAAAGCGAAAAGGTAAGGCTTGCAAAAGAATGGATTGAAAAAGTCCATCTTAAAGCGGAGGTTTACAATATGCTCCCTAAGGAACTGTCCGGAGGCATGAGGCAACGATGTGCAATTGCAAGAACCTTTGCCATCGATCCTCCGATTATGCTCATGGACGAGCCTTTCGGTGCATTAGACGCCGTAACCCGAGTTTCTCTTCAGGATATGCTTCTTGAGCTGTGGAGAGCTGCAACTCCCAAAAAGACGGTCTTTTTCGTTACTCACGATGTAGACGAAGCTCTGCTGCTGGCGGAACGAATATTCGTCATAGGTCAGGGAAGCAGCGATGTTGTTTTTGAGGTTGAAGTTTCCGAGAAACAGCGCCTTGTAAGGGGCAATGAAGATAACAATGCCACAATTAAGCTTAGAAACGAATTGATTTACCAGATTAACGCAGATGTACAATCAGTAATTGAAGAAAGGTGAGTGGGTAAGATGAAAAGAAGAAGATTAGCGACAGTATTGAGTTTGTTGGCTGCAATCGCCGTAACCGCCTGCGGCTCACAGGGGCAGACAGCGGAGAAGACAGGAAGTGCTGCAAGCACTGCGACACAGACAACCTCATCTGCCAAAGCCAATTCAACAGCCACGACGGAAAGCAAGGATTTTTCTTCCAAGCTGGGCAGCGAGGACGGCGTAGTAAGATGGGTAAGAGGACACAGCGGAAACTTAATGATGACCATGGCTACAAAAAATAACTACCTTGAGCAGTACGGCTTAAAGGTTGAGCAGATACCTATGCAGACCACCGACGAGTCCTTTGCCGCAGTAGCAGGCGATCAGGTGGATATAGTTTCAAACGCCGGAACCTCCGGCCCTCTTCAGAGAATTGCCCTTGGCGACGACATTCTCATCTTTGGCGGCCATATGGTAGAGGGTGCCGTTTTCATAATAGGAAGACCTGATTCCGTATGGAACGGAGTAGAATCTCTGGTAGGAAAAAAAGTTGCGGGCGCCAGCGCATCCTCTTATCCTATCACAGGTCTTTTGCTTGAGCTCGGATACGATCCTAAGGTTGATGTCGACTGGATTAAGGCGGGTAATGCCGCCGAGGCGACAACTATATTAAAAAGCGGTGGCGCGGACTATGCCGTAGTAGGAACTGAGCTTGCTTTCCAGCTTAAAACAGATAAAGAGCTTAAAGAGTTGGCAAAATTCGGAGATATCATGGATAAATATTCCTGCTGCCGAATGGAAACTGCGAGCAGATTTATCAAAAATAAGCCGAATACAACCAAGGCGCTTATCAAGGCTCTTCTTAGAGGAATGCATGACTACACGAAGGATCCTTCCTACGCATCATCGCTTTTAGCAAAAGAACTTGATGTGCCTGTTGAATTTGTAGAGGCATATACTCTCGATTCCGGCTACGGAATACATCCCGATCCTTTGTATAATTCCTGTGTAAGGGCTTGGGCATATATAGGAGAGCTCGGACTTCTGGATGAGAACGCAAAGAATATAGACTTGAGGGATTATATATTGTGCGACCTGTACAAGGAAGCATTGGATGAAGTAATCGCAGAGGTAGGCGATGAAGATCCTGAATACTGGGCTGCTCAGGTTAAATACTTTGAAGAAAACAACAGCATGTATTACGACAGGGCTGCCGAAGAAAAATATTATGCGGATTTCCAGAAGACCATGGCGGAAAACAGAGCAAAAAATAAAAAGTAGACAATCGGCAAGCGTACTGAAAACAGCTTGGGATTAGGGATATATTATGAAGAAAACAATTCAGACTGCAAAAAGAACTTGGCCTACATTTTTTATACTGATACTGTTGATAATAGGCTATATGTATCTGGCTGACAACAGACTTTTAGATCCGTTTTTATTCCCTGAAACGAGAAAAATAACAGGCTCTTTCAAGGACAACTGGCTGACAATGCTCTTGAATGCTCTGGCATCTTTCAAGCTGCTCTTTCCTGCACTTTTGTGCGCCGTCCTTATTGCTCTGCTGATAGGAGTTCCATTGGGCTTAAACAAAAGAGCGAGGGAAATTTTGCTTCCTCTGGTTTATGCATTCAGCGTCATACCGTCGCTGCTTCTGTCGCCCTTTCTCCTGTTGCTTGCACCGAGCCTCTACTGGGCATCAAGCATCATGATTATCTACAATGTAATCTGGCCTACCTGCTTCGGTGTGGTATACGGAATTTCAACTATAGACAAAGCCTATCTGGATACTGCCGATACTCTTGAAATCTATGGGCTGAAAAGACTTGTAACCGTCATACTGCCTGCGGCATCTCCTACTATTTTATCCGGCTTTGTAAGTACATTGAGAGGCTCTTTTACCGTTTTGGTTTTTGCCGAAATGTACGGTGCAAAATACGGGATGGGCTATTTTGTAAAGAAAAATGCGGACTTCGGTGTATTTCCGAATGTGTGGAGCGGCTTTATCTTCCTTGTGGTAGTTCTGGTAATTGTTCTAAGATTATTTGAAAAGATAAAAGACAGAGCTTTACGCTGGACTATGGACTGAAGCGGTATATACCTAAAGCAGCCTAATCAGGTCAAAGATCTGATTAGGCTGCTTTTAATATGCGCTTACCAAAGCTTGCCCTACTCAATCAGATGGGCAAAATCTTTATACCTCTCCTCCTTAAGCATTTCTTTTACCAGCTCTGTCGCCGGCTTGGTATATTCGGAGGGTTCTATAATCAGCTTTGAAAAAAGCTGTATCTCCCTAAACGGTATATGACAGTATCCGTCCGGATTTTTGTCAAGATAGTCCTGATGGTATTCTTCTGCCGGGTAAAAGTTTTTAAGCGGTTCTATTTCTACATTAAACTCCTTTACCCCGCTTTTCTCTATAGCAACTATCCTCTCCACCACAGCCTTTGTCGTATCGTCGGTGTAGTAAATTCCGGTCTGATATTGAGTGCCTATGTCGTTTCCCTGCCTGTTTTTAAGTGTGGGATCTATTACATAAAAATATGCCAGCAAAAGAGCTTCAAGGCTGACCTTTTCGGCATCATATTCAACCCTCACGGTTTCTCTGAAGCCTGTCTTTCCTCCGCATACAGTCCTGTACACAGCCTCCTCTATGCCCGAGCCGTTCGCATAACCGCTGCACGCATCTATAACTCCGGGCATGGACTGCATAAGCTTTTCCATTCCCCAAAAGCAGCCTCCTGCCAGATATATTACACTTTTATTTTCTTCCATAAAATTCATAATCTCCGCCTCCTTTATGTCAACGCGTCCAACCTCTAAATTTTAGCTGTCAGGCAGTACAAGGTGTTCCCTGCTCCGCCTTACCCTGTCCATGATATCATTTGCCGCGTACAATGTAAACCCGAATTGTCAGGGATATCTTGTAAATATCACACAATATTTGGCGAATATGTCGCAAATCTTATGCATACCGTCAAGATTTCAAGCGTGCTTAATTTGCTCTTGCCTATTCACTCATTATGGTATAAACTCAGATGTATGCAGCCCGGAAACAACAGATTATTAAATCTGACCGTTTTGACATCTAAAAGGAGAATAATTATGAAGAAAAAATGGTGGCATGAAAAAGTAGCATACCAAATTTACCCTAAGAGTTTTTTGGATACTACAGGCAGCGGAATCGGCGACCTTAGAGGTATTATAAACAAGCTTGACTACCTTAAAGAGCTCGGTGTGGATATTATATGGCTCTCTCCCTGCTACTGCTCGCCACTTGCAGACCAGGGATATGATATATCCGACTATTACAACATAGATCCGCGTTTCGGTACTATGGAAGATATGGACGAGCTTCTGGCTGAAGCGAAAAAAAGAAATATGTACATACTTATGGACCTTGTGGTAAATCATTGCTCCGATGAGCATGAATGGTTCAAAAAAGCCATGGAAGACCTGAACAGCGAGTATGCCTCATATTTTTATATAGAGGACGGCGTAAACGGAAACCCTCCGAACAACTGGCGCTCATACTTTGGCGGAAGTGTATGGGAGAAAATAGAGGGAACAGATAAATATTATCTCCATGTATTCCACAAAAAGCAGCCCGACCTGAACTGGGAAAATCCGAAACTGAGAAATGAAATCTATAAGATGATTAACTGGTGGCTTGACAAGGGACTTGCAGGCTTCAGGATAGATGCAATAATCAACATAAAGAAAGCTCTGCCTTTCTCCGACTATAACTATCCGCCCGACAGAGATGACGGACTTGCCTCCTGCAAAAGAATGTTTAAGGATGTTACAAATGTGGGCGACTTCTTAAAAGAGCTTCGGGATAATACCTTTGCAAAGTATGATGCCTTTACTACCGGAGAGGTTTTCGACGAGAAAAAAGAAGAAATACCCGCTTTTATAGGCGATGACGGATATTTTTCAACTATGTTCGACTTCAACGAAACCATTTTCGGAAAAAGTGGCGACGGCTGGTATAAGTCTATAAGCCCTATATCCCCTGACGATTACAGAAATGCCTGCTTTGAAGAACAGGAAAAAATAGGCGATACGGGGTATATTTCCACCATAATAGAAAACCACGATGAGCCTCGCGGTGTAAGCCACTATCTGCCTAAGGGCGAAGTAAATGACTCTTCCAAAAAGCTGCTTGCTACTATGCAGTTCATGATGAGAGGACTTCCTTTCATATATCAGGGACAGGAAATAGGTATGGAAAATGTCGACTTCAAGAGCATAGATGAGATAGATGATATTTCAACCCTTGACGAGTATAAGGTTGCTCTTGATGCCGGACTCAGCGAAAAGGAGGCTCTTGAAGCAGTCAAGCGTTTCAGCCGGGATAATGCAAGAACCCCTATGCATTGGGATGACAGCGAAAATGCGGGCTTTACCTCGGGCAAGCCTTGGCTTAAGCTGAATCCTAATTACAGGGAGATAAATGTAAAAGCTCAGTTGGATGACGAAAATTCTGTACTCAGCTACTATAAGAGCCTTACAAGGCTTAGAAAAAATGAAACCTATAAGGAAACTATAGTATATGCTCCTGTCAAGCCTTACCTTGAAACCGAGCATAACCTTATGGCATTTTTCAGAGAGGGAAACGGGCAGACACTCCTTGTACTCGGAAATTTTGACTCCGGCAGCAAGCGCGTTCCTCTTCCGAAAAAATGCAAAAATATACTTCTGACCAATCTTTCGGATGTATATTTCACATCTGAAAACGAGGTGGAGCTTAAGCCGTATCAGGCGGTTATAATGGAGATATAATATAATATAATATAATAAGGCGGCAGGGAAAATCCCTGCCTCCGCTGTATATTATTTTTTATTTCATCCGCTACTTTATAGCACCTTCCATCATACCCTGAATAATCTGTTTCTGTGCAAACAGGAAGAGAATTATAATAGG
>JBHADN010000012.1:0-2804 GCA_041855085.1 Catonella sp. | reverse complement strand
TAACAGAGCTGAAAAACAGCCTTAAGATAAATAAGAAAAATATAGATGCAAGAAATTTGCTCGGACTCATATACAGTGAAATGGGAGAAATAGTTTCCGCGCTCAGCGAGTGGGTTATAAGCGCAAACTTCAAGCTGGAGGACAATGCAGCTACGGAGTATCTTTCGTATTACCAGAATAACCCGACAAGACTGGACAATGCGGGACAGATAGTAAAAAAGTACAATGCGGCATTAAAGCTTGCCAAAGGCGACGGTGTAGATTTAGCCATAATACAGTTAAAGAAGCTGGTATCGCTTAACAACAAGCATATCAAGGCATTGCAGCTTTTAGGGCTTCTGAATATAAAAACGGGAAACCATTCACAGGCGAAGAAGTATCTTAGGATGGCGCTCAAAGTGGATATGCTTAATCCGCTGGCATCCTCCTATCTTAAGGAAATAGAAGAAAAGAGCGGGGGAGAGGACAGAACGGAGGACAGCGAGGCGGAAAAGCTGGTGCTGAATGCAAGGGAGTCCTTTGCGCCTATAGGAACATACAGAGAAAATAAACATGGTATACTTCCTTGGGTTAATCTGCTGCTTGGAATAGTTATAGGTATGGCATTTTTTATGATAGCCATAGTTCCCGGTATAAGGGCTAAGTCTATAGAAACCAAAAAAGCGGAGATAGTAAGTCTGAATGAAACCATTGCAAAGATAAATGCTGAATTTAATCAGGTTAAAAGCGAAAATGAAGCGCTTAAGAAACAGGTTGAGAGCCTTACAACCGAAAATAAAAAGCTTGCAGAAAGTGCGGAGAAGCCTGTTGAAACGGACAATAAAACTCTCATAGAGGCTGCTTCTTATTATGCAATGGACGACCAGGCAAAGACGGCGGAAACTCTAGTAAAGGTCAACAAGACGGCTCTTACCGACAAAAATATGCTTAACCTTTACAATCAGCTTGCCGCAAAGGTATTTGAAACACAGTCGGCAAGGCTCTTTACCGAGGGATATAATGTATATAACAGGGGCAGATACGAGGAAGCTATAACTATATTTGAAACTTCCCTGAAGATGAATCCGGACAATGTGGACTCCAAATATTTTATGGGAAGAAGCTATGACAGGCTTGCAAATAAGACAAAAGCCGCAGAATGGTACAACAAGGTAATAAATGAACATGGAAATACGCAGAGGGCTGTAGAGGCAAGAAGACGGCTGACTGCGCTCGGAGTATAGGAAATGGAAACAATAAGGATAAAATATTTTTCAGATGAAATAGAAAAACTCTGCTACATAGCAGGAAACTCGGACTGGATAGATCTCAGAGTGGCGGAGAATGTCACTATGAAAAAGGGGGAATTCAGACTTATAAGACTCGGGGTAGCTATGGAACTACCTGAGGGCTACGAGGCTCATGTAGTTCCAAGAAGCTCTACCTATAAAAATTTCGGGCTTATTCAGACCAACCATATGGGCGTAATAGACGAAAGTTATAAGGGCGATTCTGACGAATGGAAATGGCCTGCACTTGCTATGAGAGATACTGAGGTGCATGTGGGTGACAGGCTTTGCCAGTTTCGTATTATGAAACACCAGCCTCGGATTAACTTTTTGGAGGTTGAATCACTTCAGAATACTGACAGGGGTGGATTCGGAACGAGCGGGAAAAACTAGAAAGACGCTCTACTTGTGAGGTCTTTTCTTTTCCTGCTTGCTGAGCATATACCCTGCGTAGTCCTTTACCGACTGAGCATGTTCAGGCATCAGTTGCTGATAAAGCGCAAAGAAATCCACTATATCTTTGTCTAAAACTTCTCCACCTATAGGAAGGGCGGAGTCAGATACTCCAAGAAGATAGTCACAGGTCACATCAAACTGTTTTGACAATGCCACGAGCTTGTCAAACGAAGGCTCGTTGCGTTTAGATTCGTAGTTTGATATTGCGGTAGGTTTCAGACCTAAAACCTCCGCAAGTTCTCCTTGTGTAAGGCCTTTCTTCTGGCGAAGCTGTTTTAATCTTAAGTGAAAGTCCATAATTGCCTCCTTTCTAGGAGCGTGTTTAGAGAGATTGTATGTCGCTGTACATGTCGTTTCACAAATCAACTATATTCGTTGTGGATGTGCAACATGTGAAAACATACTTCGATAAAAAACACTCTTATATATACTATATAGGAAATTTTGAAAATGTCAAATAATAAAACAAAATAAAATGAGAAAAGTTATGGTTTTGACGCAAATAATCATGCAAAATTAACAACATAAAATTTTCATATAAAATTTAAAATAAATTTATTTACTGGGGTGAAAAATATGATAGAATACAATGAAATGCTTGAGGTAATAAATGAAGACTGTCTTGAGTTTATCTTTATCTTTGATGAAAGCGGGAATATTATTTCCTGTTCGGACAAGGCTGCCCATAGTATAGGACACAGAGCGGGAGAAGTGCAGTGTAAATTTGAAGAAATATTTTCGGGGCTTGCTCTTGAAGAACTCAGGGATGGAGATGTTGTATGCTCTAACATATACAGAAAAAATAAAACCTGTTTTCCTGCCGATATAAAGTTAAAGAAACTTAAAAACGGCAATTTTATGATATTTGCAATGGACCGTACGGAGAGTCAGAACCTTTCAAGGGAACTTGCTGCAAGCAAGGAGGAACTGAAAGAGGAGATTAAGTATAAGACGGAGTTTGTTTCAAATATAACACATGAACTCAGGACTCCTGTGAACGGCATACAGGGAATGGCTAAAAACCTGATGTCAACGGAGCTTAGTCCTTATCAGCTTGAAACGGTAAGGATAATAGAAAAC
>JBHADN010000011.1:0-5791 GCA_041855085.1 Catonella sp. | reverse complement strand
CTCCTGAAAAAAAGCTATGACTTTGTTTTCAGCATAAACTACTACCCTTTTCTTTCAGAGGTATGTAATATATACAAAATCCGTTATATTTGCCAGACGGTGGACAGCCCTATAATGGAGCTGTTTTCAAACTCTGTAAAACGCGAATGGAACCGAATTTTCCTCTTTGACATGGCGCAGTACAAGGAATTTCATCCGATTAACCCTGACTGCATCTTTCATCTTCCGCTCGCCACCAACCCTAAGAGATGGGCAAATGTAATTACAGGTGCAACCGCAGAGATAAAGGAGCGCTTCACTTCCGACATATCTTTCGTAGGATCGTTGTATACGGAGAAATGCCCTTATGACAGGCTTAGAGTCGATGATTACTTAAACGGATATCTTACAGGGCTTATGAAGGCTCAGCAAAAGATTTACGGCTATCATTTCATAGAGGACATAATTACAGATGAGGCTGTAGAGAACTTTGTCAAATCTATGTCCGATTTCTACATTCCTCTTGAGGAGGGAATAAGAAACGACAAAAAAGCCGTGGTTCGTCTTTATATGGATTATAAAATTACTTCATTGGAGAGAATAGAGCTGCTGACCTCGCTCGGCAGGCGGTTTAAGGTTGATATGTACACCGGAAGCGACACCGCAGGAATCCCCGTACGCAACAGGGGCAGAGTAAAAACTCTTACCGAAATGCCTCTGGTATTTAACAACAGCAAAATAAATCTGAATTTTACGGCAAAATCAATACGGGAGGGGCTTCCTCTCAGAATATTCGATGTACTTGGCTGCGGAGGGTTTCTGATAACCAACTACCAGACCGAACTCCCCGATATCTTCTCCGTCGGAGAGGATATTGAAGTTTATACAAGCAGGGATGAACTGCTTGCCAAAACCGAGTACTATCTCTCTCACGAGGCGGACAGGCTTGAAATTGCAAACAACGGCTATGCCAAGCTTGTAAAGTACCACAATTATCCTGAAAGGATAATGCAGATGTTAGAAGCAGCTTTTAAATAAACCGAGAAGGCAGGTAATCTTATGGGCAAAAAAATACTTTTTATCGACTCCTCTTCTTTTGGAAAACTGGACATGATAGAGGCTATGAAAGAAAAAGATTATGAGGTAGAGCTTTTTTATCATGAAAATATATTCTCCTATCCGAATGATAAGGAGTTTGACAGAGCCTTTGACGAAATGTTTATAAAGAAGGAATATCTCTTCGTGTTTTCCTTTAACTTCTTTCCGTCCGTTTCAAACGGCTGCAACAGACATAATGTAAAATACATATCCTTTATATATGACAATCCGCTTACCTTCCTTTATTCCTACACCATCATCAATCCTGTAAACTATGTTTTCATATTTGACAAACATACTTATGAAACTCTTGCAAAGGTCGGAATAAAGACTGTCTACTATCTCCCTCTCTGCGCAAATACGGCAAGACTGGACAACATGTCGCTTCCCGAAGATAAGAAAAGGATACTCAGCTCGGATGTTTCCTTTGTAGGCTCGTTGTACAATGAAAAACATAATTTTCTTGACAGGATGACAGACCTTGACGAGTATGCAAAGGGCTATATAGACGGAATTATAGAAGCACAGCTTAAAATAAACGGATATTTCTTTATAGAAGAACTTCTGACTCCGGATATAATCGAGTCAATGAAAAAATCTCTAAACTATACTCCTAATACCTACGGAACTGAAACCGTGGAGTATGTATATGCCAACTACTTCATCGCAAGAAAAATAACCGCCATAGAAAGGTTTCGTCTGCTTGGCGCCGTTTCCTCAAGGTTTGAAACCAAGCTGTATACACACAATAAAACTCCGGAGCTTCCTAAAATAAACAATATGGGGGCTGTAGACTATTATGACATCATGCCTTTTGTATTTAAACACAGCAAGATAAATCTTAATATTACACTTCGCAGCATACAGAGCGGTATTCCGCTTCGCTGCTTTGACATTATGGGCGCCGGAGGATTTTTACTGACCAACTATCAGGCTGACTTTCTCGACTTTTTTTCTCCTGCCGAGGACTATGACTTCTTCGACGGAGAGGAGGATCTGCTTGCTAAAATTGACTATTACTTAAGCCATGATAAAGAAAGGGCCGAAATAGCCAAAAATGCCCTTGAAAAAATCCGGCAGTTCCACACCTATTCCCACAGGCTGGAGCTTATGACGGAGGTTGCAGAATTGTAGCTGAGGCGAATGCCTCTCTGCACCTCTTGACTCCCTCCAAATAACCTCTCAAGAGGGTTTCTCCTTTTTTTGCAATATCCTCTACTGAAAGGCTTGAGTTTGTATATATATCGTCCGTTGCTCCGGACTCTCCTGCTTTGTAAAACAGCCTTGTAAAGTCAAGAAGACTTACTTCGTCCTCAAGTTTGTTGATTTCTCCAAGCCTTTTTAAAAGCTTTCTGTACTCGTTTTCATTTCCTCCCCTGCCTCTGCCGAATTCAGCCAGCCTTTCATAATCCCTTATCCCGGACTTCAGCCTGCTGTAAAGTTCATCGAATTCCTTATCTATATTCTTCAGGCGGGTGCCTATCCTCTCTCTGTCAGCTTCGGAAAGCACGGGCAGAATGTCTGAAATTATCTTATCAAACTCAAACTCTCTTACGCAATTCTCACTTATGGCGGTACTTAAGTCCATAATTTTACTCCCTTTTATGAGCGCTCCTCCTTCGGTAGCATCTATAACCCTGATATCCTCAAACTCCGCTATCCTTTGCTCAAACCACTCTCTGTAAAACGACATCTGCATATCGGTTTCAACCAATCCGCCTCCTACAGCCTCTGTAAGCATAGGCTGTCCACCGTTTCTAAGCAATTCATTTTTATTTACAAAGCCCGCTACATGATCCTTTCCTTCCGTATAAGCTAAGTCCTGCCCTACCAGTATTATTGTCTTAAAGCCCATATCTGCCACCAGCGAAAATGCATTGTTTGCGACGGAGCCTCCTGTCTTGGTTTCTCCAAGCTCCGCCCCTGCTTCCGCTCTCAATATTTCTGAAAAATATCTGAATCCGTAGCCGTCTTCAAAGAAGATTTTATTTTTGTTCTCCGCCACTGCAAAGCCGGGAGAATTTACCTTAAATACAAACGGAATCTCTCCTGCCCTTTCGTGTTCAAAAGGGTGTTTGTGCTTACCCGGATCTACGCTTATTGCAATATCTATTTTTATTCCTTTATCCAGCAGGGCTCTTAGTGCAGAATCTACCGCTATGATAAAGGCTTTGCCCTCTGCCTGCTTTAAAATTGTTATATTTTTATCAAGCGACGGTCCTGCCGAAACTATTATAGCCGGAATTTCAGATAAATCTTCATTCCTGAATTTGTTTACAAGAGCAGCCACAGAGCTTTGTTTTAATATAATTTCCATATTCTGTAAAATATTATTGCCTATGTCGCTCGCATCCCTAAGCTCCGCACTCTTTGTAAATTTTTCAAGTTTTATATAATAATTAACTCTGTCCTTCAGCTTTAAATAGCTGTTTTCATAAATTCTGTCAAAGTTCGGAAGGGCTGTTACCTGTACAAGTTCCTTGTTATGCTGATTTATAAGTTCGGAAAGTCTTTGCTCCATCTTTGCAGAACCGACACTTTCCAGGCTTACAATATACAGCTCCTTTGTTTCATTTTCTCCGAAAGCTCCCCTTAGCCGCTGTGTTTCCTCTCCCTCCTCTGCAAGTACGATTATAACGGAATACGGCTTGTATGATGCAATGCCCTCTGCGAAGGTCTTTCCTGCAAGCTCTCTGTCAAACAGGCTGAATTTTCTGTAAAAATACCCGCTGCCCGTATTGATGCCGTTGTTTTCATCACTCTCCAGACAAGTGTTTTTTTCAAAATCAAACAGCTCAAATGCGAGCAGGTCTGCAATTCCCAAGCTGTCATTTAATTCATACCTCTTTACAAGTACTCTGAGCTTTTCCATAAACAGCCTTATTACTTCATTCGGATATCCCTCAAAAAGATTTAAGATATTGTTTTTTGCAAAGTTAAGCACTCCGTCAAGTATCTTATTTCCCTCTTCCGTTTTGTTCCGGTAAAAAAGCTCCGCACAGTCGCCACAAATCTTTATAAATCCGTTTAACATAAGCTCTCCAATTCCACATAATGTATTTGATATCAGTATAACATAAAAAAGCCCATATAACGATTATTATTTTAACCGTTACAGGGCTTAATCGGTATTTCTCCGAATTTTAGCGGAAAGTTTGAGTCCTTTTTCTTTACTTATATGTGCCTATGTACACATTTTTATATATCTTATAGCTGTCAAATAAAACTCTTGCACCTGTTGAATAGTCCGTTACCCTAAGATAACTCACAGGGTTTTTAGTATCTATCGCCTTCTCCTTAAGCCATACCGAATACGAGAATAAATCTATCGGAGCGCCTGACGGATCATAAAAAACTACATGTACCTCTCCCGTTAAAGTCGCCTTGCCGGAATTTTTCAAGGTAAGCGACACATTTACTTCCTCGCTGCTCGCAGACTTTACCTCATCCGTCACAGTCAGGTTTTTCGAGCCGTCCTTATAGGTGTAGCTTGGGCTTCTATCCAGAGTTTCCATTTCCAGGGTAGACTTTTCCAAATCAACCTCAAAGGCACTTGCGTTGTAGTATATACCTGCGAAACTTTCCTTACCCGGTAAAAGCGGATTTACCATAACCAAATCGGAAGCATACTCTGTACCGTCACTTCCTTTTAGCACATATCTGAACTTTCCTGATTCAAAAATTGACTTCGTATTATTTTTTACTGAAACAAGAATGTTGCCCTTACCATAAAAGGTCAGCTTTGTAGTAAAGCTTGCCTTCTTGACCGTAATATTCATTGTCATCGTTCCCGATGCCGTCTTTACGGTAATCTTTGACTTGCCTGTCTTTTTTGCCGTAAATATAACATGTTTTCCATCTTCACTTTTACTTGTGGATACCACCGTTTTCTTTGTATTTTTGATACTTTTTACTTCACTGTAATTGGTGTAGTCATAAGCCTCTCCGATGTACATAACCAGATTAGTTGTTTTGGCTTTGGCTGCAAACACCTGAACAGGACCAAACAGAACCGACGCAACAAAAAACAACAGCAGCAGCGCAGACATATTTCTTACAATTTTTTTCATACAATCTCTCCTTAATATATATTTCGTCTAACGATTTCCCCAACCGTTCAACAACTCCAATTCTACACCATATATACTTAATTTGAAAGTCCCTTTTAATCGGAAAAAATAAGAATTGAAAAAAAGCCTGTACATCAGCTGCTCTACAGCTCCGCACAGACTTTAATTCATATTCAATTACAAACAGGCTTCCCTGTCTATACCCTAAAAACTGCACACCGAATAACATCTCTTCCTGTTCTATTGGTCAAGCCCTCGACCTATTAGTATCAGTTGGCACACGGATTACTCCGCTTACACCTCTGACCTATCTACCTCATACTCTCTAAGGGGTCTTACTAGCCTACGCTATGGGATATCTTATCTCGGAGGGGGCTTCACGCTTAGATGCCTTCAGCGTTTATCCCTGCCAAACTTGGCTTACCGGCCGTGCAGCTGGCACTGCAACCGGTCCACCAGCGGTTCGTCCATCCCGGTCCTCTCGTACTAAGGACAGCTCTCCTCAAATATCCTACGCCTGCGCCAGATAGGGACCGAACTGTCTCACGACGTTCTGAACCCAGCTCGCGTACCGCTTTAATGGGCGAACAGCCCAACCCTTGGGACCTACTACAGCCCCAGGATGCGATGAGCCGACATCGAGG
>JBHADN010000010.1:0-12175 GCA_041855085.1 Catonella sp. | reverse complement strand
TTTTTCTATTCCCTTTTCCACTCCCATATATACTATCCATGCCGTTGCAATCAGAAATATAAGCATAAACACTATCGGAGATACCTTGGAGGTTATAAAGCCCACAAAATATCCGTCCTCCGCAACCATCTTCCCGTCCGTAACCACATAGTCAAAGAGATACTTGCTTATCCAGCCGCCTATTACGGTATAGTAGGTCATAATAAGCGCAGGAACAAGAAATGTCAATTTCCCTAAAAATTTCCACCCGGGAGATATGCTGCCAAATGCCTGAAGCGCGTTTTTCCCCGTTTTACGCCCTATGGCTATATCTGTTGTAAGCAGGGTAAAACCGAATGTCAGCACCAGAATAATGTATACGAATATGAATACGCCTCCGCCGTCTTTTGCCGCAAGATACGGAAATCTCCATATATTTCCGACTCCTACCGCGCTTCCTGCCGCTGCAAGTATAAATCCCACACTTCCGCTAAAACTTCCCTTTTTCCTCTCCATTTTTACATCTACCGCCTCTCATTTTTCTCATTTGCATATAATACACATTTTTGCTTCAGATTTCCAGTAACGGAATTAACAAAAAACAGATTAAAAAATATCAATTTAAAACAGTTGTGTACAGACATCAGAACAGCAGGCTCAAAAAAGCCTGCTGTTTGAAACTGCGTAAAATTTAAAAAACGAAGCAATCCTTACTCTGCAAACATATAGTAAAGGCTCTTAACCATAACTCCCGTAGCACCCTCTTTTATGTATCCGTATGCCTTTTCAACGCTTGCCGTACCTGCTATGTCTACATGTATCCAAGGTATCTCTTTGGCAAGGAATGAACCTACGAAAAGCCCTGCGGTCATCATACCTCCGAACTTTCCGCCCGTATTCTTTATGTCGGCGGTCTTTGACTCGTTCATCTTCTTGTAATATTCTGTGGAAGGCATTTTCCATACCATCTCTCCCGCTCTCTCGTTTGCCTCTAAAAGCTTTCCGAAGAACTCGTCGTTGTTTGTAACCGCTCCGCTTACCTGCTCTCCAAGCGCAGCCACGCAAGCTCCTGTAAGGGTGGCAAGGTCGATAAGCTTTGTTGCACCCAATTTATCTGTTGCGTAGTAAACCGCATCCGCAAGGGTAAGTCTGCCCTCTGCATCCGTATTCGCTATTTCTATGGTTTTTCCGCTCATAGAGCCTATGATATCTCCGTTTCTGAAGCCATCTCCCGACACCATATTCTCACAGGCGGCTACCACCGCTACTACATTTGCCTTCACTCCGAGGGAAGAAATAGCGTTCATCGCACCTATTACCGTGCCTGCTCCGCCCATGTCGGTATGCATCGTTACCATACTCTGAGCAGGCTTTATGGCATATCCGCCGCTGTCGTAGGTAAGTCCTTTTCCTACAAGGGCAACTCTTTCGTCCGACTCAGGGTTGTTGTAATATTCCATAACTATAAGCTTAGGCTCTTTTGCACTTGCTCTTGCAACGGAAAGAAAAGCCTCCATCTTAAGTTCTTCTATCTCTTTCTTTCCATAAACCGTAACCTTTACACCGTTTTTCTCAAGCGCTTCTTTTGCGGCTTCGGCAAGTGTTTCAGGGTAGATTACATTTGCAGGTCTGTTTACAAGATTTCTTGTAAGGAAAATCGACTCGGAAAGCTTAAGTGCCTCATTTATTCCCTTTTCAGCCCTTGCCTCCTTACCCTTTATCGGGTTGTAGTTGACCGTAATCTCCGTCTGCTCCTTCTTCTCCGACTTAAATTCATCAAAACTGTAGGTTGCATGGAGCATACCTTCCGCTATAGCCTCTGCAAGCTTGTAGTTGCAAAGGTCGTTCAGCTTAGGCACATTAAGTTCAACTTCTTCTACCTTATTTTTCAGCAATACTCCCGCAACTTTAAAAAATGTCTTTCTGAGCATTTCAAAATCTATATTTTCTTCTTTCCCAAGACCTATAAGCAGAGTAGCCTCCAATTTGTCATTTAATGCAAAATAAACTTCTTCCGCCTTTCCGCTGAATATCTCATTTTTCTCTAAATGCCTGAGAAAGTCCGTATCAAGCCCTCCCTCAAATACTAATTCCGCCTTGACTCCACCTGTTTTTGCAACATTAAACTTCATATATCCTCCTAAAAATGTTTATACCGAACTGTTCGCACAACAATTCAGATGTATTATTCATTTCCCTATTGTAACCTATTATTTGTAATAAATAAAGAAAAATCTTTAGGGAGGATATTCCTGTTCTAAACTTCCTGTCAGAAGTTTACAGGGCTATTACACTTATTTTTCAACATCCAGCATTTGAAATACAAGGATGAAATTTCTTTCCAACAGAGAAAGCATTAGCCAAATCCCTGTGTTCATAAACAAGGTTTCAATAAATCCTATGTCAAATATAATCCAGGTTATCAAAAAAATATCGGCATAAATACGGGAACAGGTCCCGATACAACCGTTCTCCAGTCAAATCCGCAAACCGCGGGAATAAACCAGACTAAGGTCAATATTATAACCGAACACAGCCTCCGCTTGGAGAACTCCCTGAATTCTTTCCTAAAAATTACATAAAAAAAAGTTTAAAACTCCAATATAACAATGATGTTGGTTAGTATTTTTACTATTCTCAACTACATCCCCCCATTAAAATATTAACAACAACTCACCTCCCATAATATCAGATTTTTGCTTTACATCCAACAATTTTATTGCGGTAACCGTTTACAAACTTCTTATAACGCAAAACATAGTTCAGCGCATTTCCGATAAAGCGGTCATACATACGGTACACCGGATAACCTTTATACCGTTTCGCATTTGCTCCTTCTTATACAAACTCATAATGCTTCACATTCCACCCTGATGATTTCTTACCGTAATAAGTTTAAGCAGACTGTACCCCCCTTTCCTGAACAGCTAAAAAATATTTGCAGAGAGCTTAATTTTTCTATATACAAAAAGGCTATCAATCTCTGCAATTGATAGCCTACAATCATTATAATCTTTTTCAATATCTTATACCGCCAACGGCAATGCCGCTTTAACCGACAACATACCGCCAATTAGTCATCAAACTCACTTACAATAGCAGATACGGTCTGCTTTGCATCTCCGTAAATCATAACTGTATTTTCATTTGTAAACAACGGATTTTCTATACCTGAGAAGCCCGTTCCCTGACCTCTCTTAAGTACAAATACAGTCCTTGCAAGGTGGGCATTGATAATCGGCATACCGTAAATAGGGCTGCTCTCGTCATCGAGGGCTGCAGGGTTAACTACATCATTTGCACCTATTACGATTGCCACATCCGTCATAGGCATATGCGGATTCATCTCGTCCGCCGTCTTCAGCTTCTCATAATCTATATCCGCCTCCGCAAGAAGTACATTCATATGCCCCGGCATTCTTCCCGCTACCGGATGGATGGCGAAATTAACCTCAGCTCCGTTATTTTCAAGCTTCTCCGTAAGTTCCTTAACCGAATGCTGCGCCTGAGCCACCGCCATACCGTATCCCGGTATAAATACCACGGTCTTTGCCGCCTCAAGTATCATATAGGCATCCTCTGTAGATATTGCACGAGCCTCCTTGCCTTCTCCGCCTTTAGCCTTGGCTGAGCCTCCTCCGAAACTTCCGAAAAGCAGACTGTAAAAGCTTCTGTTCATCGCCTTACACATTATAAGTGTAAGAATAAGACCTGAGGTACCTACAAGACAGCCGGATATTACAAGTACAGTATTGTTTATTGCAAAACCAGCAAAAGCTGCTGCAAGACCTGACAGGGCATTGAGGAACGAGATGATAACCGGCATATCTCCTCCGCCGATTGTCACTACTAAAGTTATACCTGCAATAAGGTAGGTAACTGTCGTAATAAGGACTCCCACCTGACCAAGCCCCACAGGAAGAAAAGCGTACATAAACATTCCTGCAAGACCTGCGATAACAAGCACCGCATTTAAAAAGTTCTTGGCAGGTATTCTCCACTGACCGTTGAACATCTTACCTGAAAGCTTGCCCCAAGCCACCACCGAACCTGTAAATGCAACCGCACCTATAGCTATGGTAAGCCCGAGGGTAATATCCGTAAATGCGTCCGTGCCGGCTGCATCTATGGACATAAACTGCGCTATAGCCACAAGCAGAGATGAAAGACCTCCAAAACCGTTGAAGAGCGCAACAAGCTCCGGCATCCCGGTCATTTCCACCTTCTTTGACCAAACCGCACCTATTATACTTCCTATGGCTATCGCCACAATAATATAAAAATATCCGTTTTTAAGTATGTCGCTATTCCATGAGCCGAGTACATCTTTTTCACAAAGTACCGTTACTACAGCTATGAGCATACCTACCGCTGACAAAAAATTTCCTCTTCTCGCTGTATCGGCTTTACCGAGAAGCTTAATGCCTCGTATAAAGAAGACACAGGATATCATATACAATATAGCTATTACACTGTTCATCTAAACCTCCCAAGATTTACTTTTTCTTCTTAAACATACCGAGCATTCTGTCCGTTACCATGTATCCGCCGACTACATTTATTGTTGCAAAAATGATTGCTATAAAACCGAGAGCTGTACCTGTCACTCCTCCGACATTGATAGCCGTAACCGTTATTGCTCCGACTATTGTTATACCTGATATGGCATTAGTTCCCGACATAAGCGGTGTATGGAGCTGTGACGGAACTTTTGCGATAAGTTCCACACCCAAAAATCCTGCTATTACAAATACAAATATCAGCATCATCATAAGCTTTACCTGAACCTTTCGTGGATTATACTTCCGTTCTGTGTAAGCAGACAGCCCTTCATAATCTCATCCTCGAGATTTACTACGAGTTCTCCCGCCTCCTTACTGTAGAAATGTGTCAAAAATGCACTTATATTTCCTGAAAGCATGAGAGAAGCATCAAATGCCACCTGTCTTTCAAGCATATCTCCCGACATTATGGTAACTCCGTTTTCAGTCACGACATTTTCAAAAAGCTTTGAGCCTTCTACATTTCCTCCCGTTGAAACCGCCATATCAACCACTATCGAACCCGGCTGCATACGGTCAAGCACATCCTTTTTAATAAGTACGGGAGCTTTTCTTCCGAAAACCTTTGCGGTCGTAATAACTACATTGGCTTTCTCACAAACCTTAGCCTGAGCTTCCTGCTGCTTCGCTATCTGTTCAGGTGTAAGCTCTTTGGCATACCCCTGTTCCGTCTGTCCCATCTCTCCTAAATCTATCTTTACAAAATTCGCTCCGAGCGACTTTACCTGTTCCTCAACCACAGGTCTTGTGTCGAATGCATCTACCCTCGCACCGAGTCTTTTTGCCGTAGCTATAGCCTGAAGTCCCGCCACTCCGACTCCTATGATAAATACCTTGGCAGGAGAAATGGTTCCCGCAGGAGTCATCATCATAGGGAAAATCTTAGGAAGCCTTGCCGCCGCATTCAGAACAGCCACATAGCCTGCAAGAGAAGCCTGTGATGACTGTACATCCATCTTCTGTGCCAGCGTCGTTCTCGGTATCATTTCAAGTGAAACCGCCTGAATACCGCCGCTCGCAAACTTGGACAAAAGCTCCTTCTCATTGAAAGGATCCATATAGCTTATATGAAGCGTATCCTTTTTTACTCCGTCTATACTCTCAGGCTTCATAATGCGAACTACTATCTCGCTGTCGGCGAAGCCCGCCTCGTTTGTAGGAACTATTTCTGCTCCCGCCTCCTTGTAAGCCTCGTCCGAAAAGCCCGACCTGATACCCGCACCGCTTACAACTTTGAAGGAAAACCCAAGTCCCGTAAGCTTTTTAATATCGGCAGGAACCATAGCTACTCTTGTTTCCAGAGCATCAGCTTCTTTACAAACCAATACTTTTTTCATATATCATAGCCCTTTCTTTTTTAGATTATTTAACCCGAATAGTTGTTTTGTGTACTTATTACTTTTTCCTATCCCTTGTGCGATAGTATACAAGAATACAATATTAAAATCAAGACATTTAGCTGAATTTATCCCAAATTATTCGCAAAAGATATTGAAACCTTGTATGGGCGGATAATACGAGGCTGTATCGGTGTATCGCGGGCGATACTTTGTTCTTCAAAATATTGCATTGTATTACATATTTAGTGTATAATAGATTGAACTGCTATACTTACGACAACAAGGAGGCTTCTATGTTTCTAAAATTCAACTGTTACTCTGAGGGTAATACCGAATCTGCGGAAATCTGTCTTTTTCAAGGCATAAGATTTAACAAAATCGGTTTTTCGGTACTGTCTACGGAACATATAAGGCATGACTATCTGCTTCCTATGGATCGAAGCACTTATGATAAATTTTTAACACAACTTACAAATGCAATTGCGTCGGACGCAAAAATTGCAGAGGTTACCGGAGGTCATGTGTATCGTGTTGTAAAGGGCAGCTTTTTAAATGTAAAAGAAGCAAACAGCGCAAACTTCGGTATCAAGGTCATATCTCCGAGATAAGTATGAAATTTCAGTTGGAAAGCAAAAGGCTTATACTCAGGGTATTGGATTGCGAATGTGCTCCTCTTGTATACAGCTTCTATAAAAAAAACTACGAATATTTGTCAAAATGGGAGCCTAACCTCTCGGATCATTTTCTTTCCCTCGAAGCCGTAGAAAAGATTTTGGAATTTGAACTTAAGCTGACTCTAAGCGGAAAGTTTGTGCGCTATTGGTTTGCGTTTAAGTCTTCTCCTGACGAGCTGCTCGGCTCGGTAAATTTTCAGGATATAAAAAAAGGAGCATTTAAATCCTGCCGTATAGGGTATAAAACGGATAAGGATTTTCTAAAAATGGGACTTGCCTTTGAGGCGGCTTCCTGTGCGATAATGTCCTTGCAGCAATGTGAGGGCATACACCGCATAGAAGCTATGATAAGCAAGGACAATCTGCCTTCGATAAGGCTTGCGGAAAAACTGGGCTTTGTGAACGAAGGTGTCAGCCGTAAATCTGTGTTTATAAATGGCGAGTGGCTCGACTGCTTCAGCTACTCCCTCTTAGAAGGTGAATTGAAATATGAAATCTGAAAATACTTATTTTGACCTTGCCGTATCCCTGTTTAAAGAGGAAGAGTATTCTCTTACCGAAGAGGATTTATACCGTTTGAAAAATCTTGTAGGAGAGGCTGCAAATGAAGCCGAGGTAAGAGCGAGAGTAGCCGCAGTAATTAAAAATGCTGAAAAAAGGCACATGGAGTCTTTGTTCTTTGTAGTTATGAGCGGAGAGTATGAGCGCTACACCCTGTTTGATCTGGACATTTCGGACTTCACTATAGATTAGATTAACTAAAAAAATACAGAGCCTTAAGCAGCTCTGTATTTTTTAGCTCTGTATTAAAATCTGAACTTTGCAACCTCATTCTGAAGGTCCATAGCGATGTGAGCAAGATTTTCACTTGCCTGTGATATGTCATTTATCGACTGAACCTGAGTATCTACCGAAGCTGCAGCTTCTTCAGTCATCGCTGCCGTATCCTCCGCTATTGAAGAGAGATTTTCAACTACCTTGATTACATTTCTGTTCTCTTTTTCAATAGTTCCCGAAGCCTTGTTTATATCCTTAACAATTGTCTTCGTATTTTCAACCGCTCTGGAGATTTCCTCAAACTTATCGCTTGTTTCAACTACCTTTTCACTCTGCTCAGCAACCATCTTTTTGGATGCTTCCATCATATCCACCGCGGATTCAGCCTTAACCTTAAGTTCGTCTATTACACCTCTGATTTCAGCCGTAAATCCTGCGGACTGTTCAGCAAGCTTTCTTATCTCATCCGCAACTACCGCAAATCCCTTTCCTGCTTCTCCCGCTCTTGCCGCCTCTATAGCCGCATTAAGCGCAAGAAGGTTGGTCTGGTCTGAAATGGACTGTATCATCTCGGAAGCGGAAGATATCTTCTCGGTTGCCTTGCTTGTTTCATCAATTACCTTGCTTACTCTGCTTGAAATGGCGATGTTGTCATCAGTTATCTTTACAAGCTCTTTAAGCGTAGCATTACCGTCATTCTTACATCTGTCGATTGTTTCCGTAGCATCCGACAGGTCATGAAGAGTTTCAATCATCTCCTCAAGCATCTTGTTTGAATTTTCAACGGACTGTGCCGCACTCTGTGTATCCTGTGCCTGTCCTGTAGCCGCATTCGCTATTCCTGTAACCGTTGTAGCCACATCATTTGCCATATCCGCAGTAGACTGCGCGGTAGCGGTAAGCTCCTGTGCGGTAGCTGCCGTATTCTGGGCGTTGGAATTTATGTTTGAAACTATCTCTGTAAGGTTTTCAACCATTCTTCTTATTGACCTTATAATCTCGCCCATCTCATCCGGATTGTTCCTGAACTTTGTAAGCATCTCTCTTTCTTTGCTTGTATCAAGGTTGTACTCGGAAATCTTTAATATAGCATCCTTTATAAATGTAATAGGAACGGAAACAAACTTTCTTATAAGAAGGAATATTACAATGCCTATTGCCAGTATGGTAACAATATTTACAATTATATTGAGCATAACGGCAGCACGCGCATCCTTTGTAAAGTAATCCACGGAAGCAATAGACTCAAATACCCAGTACTCGTCTATTCCCTCTACCTTTACAGGCACGAACGCCATCTGCGCATCCTTGCCGGTAGTTGCGGATTTTTCAACTACCATTCCTTCCGTTCCCGCTCTTGCCGCTGCAAAAAGTTCCTGCACCTTTGAAGATGCTATGCTGACATTTTTAAGCACCATGCTCTTATCCGTGGAATGAGCGGATATAGTTCCTCCGTTTGAGTAAAGCACAACAAAGTCATCCTCGTTGTTTGTAGGGTCCGATGCCAGATAGTCCGACATCTCGGTTATGTCCATATCCGCATTTATAACTCCGACCGCCTTGCCGTCAAACATAATAGGAGCGCCTATGGATATTATTACTCTTCCATCATACTCATAAGGCTCGGTAATGATTGTCTTGCCTTCGCTCATCGGTCTTACATACCATTCTTTTCCGGCATTGTCATCCCTGCTGTCTATTCCGTTCTCTGTCGTGTAAAGCGCCATAATACCCGACTTGTTTGTTTCCGTCACATACTGTGCATCTTTTCCGTCAAAGGCGTTTGGCTCAAAATACAACGCAAGTGCCGTCAAAAATCTGTTCTCTTTAACAATTTTGGCAGATGCATCTGCAAGAACCTCTCTTTTTCTTTCCGATATGGTTCTGTGCTTCAGCTCGGACTGGACAACCGCGTCCATAGAAACTATAGCCTGATAAGCTGCCGCGAAATCCTTTTCCATTACCTGCGCAAGCTTCCTCGTTTCCTCAAGTTCAAGACTGCGTCTGTCATTCAATGCGGTATTATATGTCCTTACTGCATCAAATACTGTTTTTGTTCCCAATATAATAAGTAAAACTAACGAAATGATAATACTGAGCTTTACGCCAATTCCTTTTAGCGCAGAGCTTTTTGCTGTCGAACTGCCTTGTTTCATAAAAAAGTCTCCCTCCCAAAGTTTTATTGGGCATCATAAATTCAATTCATGAATTCAGACACCCAATTTGATTCTATCATCGTATATTTACTTTTTCAACAGTTAATAACCATCTTACTCGTGGAGTTAACATTTTCTCCTTAAGCGCGCTTATTTTTCATGCTACGGCATTATTTTCTTATATTATTCACAAAGTATGAATTTTAATCTTAATTATATCGTACTCATTATTTATCATTTTTTAACTTTTATTTACATTTTGTATCAATATACTATAAAACCGGGAAAGACCGCAGACGATTTTTCAGTCTGTCGGTCTTTCGTAACTATTATTTTTTATAGATTGAACTTCGCAACTTCATTTTGCAGTTCCATAGCTATCTGTGCAAGATTGTCGGTTGCACCCGAAATCTCCTCTATGGACTGTGTCTGTGTAGCCACACTTGCGGCTGCCTCTTCGGTAGTAGCCGCATTTTCTTCCGCTATTGCCGAAAGATTTTCAACCATCTTTATTATGTTTGCATTTTCAGCTTCTATTGTCTTTGAAGACTTGTCAAGCTCACGAACAATTGCCTTGGAATTTTCAACCGCCTGAGAAATTTCACTGAACTTCTCGCTGGTTTCAGCAACCTTGTCGCTCTGAGCAACCACCATCTTGTTTGAATCCTGCATCATATCTACCGCAGATTCAGCCTTGCCCTTAAGCTCGTCTATAACTCCCTTAATCTCAGCCGTAAATCCTGCCGACTGTTCCGCAAGCTTTCTTATCTCATCCGCAACTACCGCAAATCCCTTTCCTGCCTCTCCCGCTCTTGCCGCCTCTATAGCCGCATTAAGTGCGAGAAGGTTGGTCTGGTCTGAGATGGACTGTATCATATCGGAAGCGGAAGATATCTTCTCGGTTGCCTGACTTGTTTCATCTATTACCTTTGTTACCTTGGCAGATACTTCCCTGTTTTCCTCGGTAATCTTTATAAGCTCTCCAAGTGCGGTATTACCGTCATTCTTACATCTGTCTATAGTGTTGGTTGCATCTGTAAGATGATGAAGTATTTCCACCATTTCTCCGAGCAGTCTGTTTGATACCTCAACAGATCCCGCCGCGCTCTGTATATCCTGAGCCTGTCCCGTAGCACCGTCCGCAATATTTGAAACCGCAACGGATACATCGTTTGCCATATTAGCCGTATTCTGTGTGGTAGCTGTAAGCTGCTGTGCCGTAGCCGCCGTGTTCTGCGCATGGCTGTTTATGTCGCCGATAATCCCGGTCAGATTCTTCTTAAGCTTTACTGCCGCCCTTATAGCATTTCCGATTTCATCGTCAAGCTCTCTGTAGCCGTTCTTAAGAGATACCGCCGACTCCTCGCTTATGTCGAGATTATAATCCGAGAATTTAACTATAACTCTTTCCAACAGCCTGATAGGCTTGGAAACCTTTTTAGTAAGTATGAATACAATCGCAAGCCCTATAGCGATGATGGTACACAGATTGATTATTACATTTAACATCGCTCCGGTTACCGCCGACTTTGTAAACAGCGAATAACTTACAATAGTTTCAAATGCCCAACGCTCATCCGCCCCTTCAATCTTTACAGGGATGTAGAATATAGCCGACTTCTTGCCTGTGGAAGGAATAACCGCAGTAGTTACAGTTTCCTTGTCCTGCTGAGCCGCATTTATAGCCTCTGCAAGCTTCGCGGATTCCTGCATGGCATTCTTAAGTATCTGGCTCTTGTCCGTTGAATGTGCGATTATACTTCCGTTTCCTGAAAACAGTACGGAGAAATCATCCTCGCCGTTGTCCGGATTTTCTGCAAGTTCATCCGATATGCTTGTTATATCTATGTCCGCATTTAATGCTCCCACTACCTTGCCGTCCACCTTTATAGGCATAGCATAAGTAACTATAAGCTTTCCCGTGGATGAAATCCCCGGAATAAGGCTGAGCTTACCGGAGTTTACAGGATCGGTGTACCATGACTTTCCTATATGATAGTCTGTGGTATTTACAGCGAGATTGCCTTCCGTACCCGCCACATAAACAACCATGGCTCCCGTCTTGTTATCCTCTCGGGTAAATTCCGAATCTCTTCCGTCAAAGCCGTTCGGCTCAAAATAAGCTCCAAGTCCTGCAAGGTCAGGGTTGGATATATGCATCTGTGATACCGTTTCTATAAGCAGCTCTCTGTTTCTTTCAGCGGGAAGTTTTACCGCCGCCTCCGCCCTTATATAAGCTTCCAGCGCCGCTGCCGTTTCATAAGCCTTTTTAAATCTTCCCTCAAGTTCCTTTGCAAGCTTTCTTGTTTCTTCCGTTTCAAAAGCTATTTTATTTTTTACGGCGGTGTCATAAGAAGTAACTGCATCATAAACTGTCTTTACTCCCAACACAATAAACAGGATTATGCAAATGATAAAACTTACTCTTATTCCTATGCTGTGAAAACCTGTGCCTGCCTTTTTTGTCTTACCTTCCTTCAAATGCCTACCTCCTAAAATTATGCATATTAGTTCCAGTTTCTATTTTAACATGAGAAATATGTGAAAGTCCAATAAAATTCATAGACTTTATTCTTTTTTTATAAATTTCCCCATTATAACTATTTATCCTATGGGTTTAATCGTTTTTTTAGCCGCTTTTCCCTATAATCATTAAGACGTAGAGTTTTTGCCGTTTTTAATGCTCG
>JBHADN010000009.1:0-3101 GCA_041855085.1 Catonella sp. | reverse complement strand
GTATAAGGCAGCCCCGCTTTAATAAAGTTTCCCGCCCTGCTTACATACTGTACCTGTCCCGACGCCGTATATGCCTTTGCGAGAAGTTCGCCGCCCCTGACCGCTTTTTTATCGTCAAGCTCCGCCCTTATGCTGTCACAGAGAAGCGCAGCCCCTGCTCCAAAGCCTTTCGGCAGACTGTTTACCAGATGCTCAAGCTCAACAAATGTCTTTTCGTATACCTCCGTATCGGCGGTAAGGCTTACAATGAGCCTCTCCTTTACGAAGTATTTTTTTATAAGTCCGTTCAGCTTTTCATACAGTTCTTCTTTCTTTGCCTTAAAGTTCTCCACCAAATCCTTAATAAACTTATAATAGCTTACTCCCGATACCGCTTCTCCTATCCCGGCATCTACGGAAAACTCCGCCTTTCCAAGCAAAGCGGAAGTCCTGTCGCCGCCCGACTCAAAGTTCATCTCCATACTGTTTGTATTTTCTCTGAGAATTTCAAGCACTCTCTTATCACTGTTTTCGTCAAGCTTCGAGGCGTACAGCAGTTCGGCAATGAGCGGAAGTCCGTTCTTTATCTGCGAAACCAGCGACTTGAATTTTACGGAAAAGCCCAGCCTTACCTTGTCAGGTTCCTTATTTTTCACATAGGTTTCAACCGCGGTACTTATTCCTCCGGTATACATAAGCATCTCCGAAACAAAGTCCGCATAACCCCTTTTTTCAGTATCTATCATACCGAGAAGCTCCGCCAAAAGAGCAAAGTAACGCAGTTCGGATTTGTCCATATCGCTTATGTCGAAGTTCATTCTTAAATAAGCTATCCCCCTTGTGTTTACATCATGCAGGATGAGCGGAATGCCCGACACTTCCTTTTCAATATTCTTAAGAGGCTTTATCTCCTTTGAAATATCGCTCCTGTCAAGCAAAGGAAGTGTAGCAAGCTCTTCTTCCGTCGGTTCTTTTTCCTGAAAAAGTTTGAGCCTCTTCTGATTTTCCTTTAACAGTTCTATGTCCTCTTCGCTCAAGGTTGCCTTAAGCTTTGCGAGGGCTTCTTTCAAAGCCTCTTCTTTTCTGTCATTTTTACATTTTTCAGGCACAAGCGTAAGTATAGCTTTATGCTCATTTTCCAGTAAATATTTCTTTATTAAGTCCTCAAAATACCCCGTGCCTATCTTCTCTCTAAGCCTGTCATACACTCCGTCAGAGTCCGCATTTGCAAATACAAGGCTGTCATCGTAAAGCCAGCTTGTATACATCCTTATGCCCATTATAAGTCCGTTAGGATATCTGCCTGCATCCTGTTCCCGGTACTTGAATTCCGAATAGTTGATTGCGGAATTCAGTTTTTTCTCGTCCAGACCTTCCTCTATTACTTTACTTAGAGTATCCTCTATAATTTTTACGAATTCAGCTTTCTTGTCCGCCTCTGTTCCTGCAACATGGATAGAAAACATAGGCTGAAGCATA
Source organism: Catonella sp. (assembly GCA_041855085.1). GTDB lineage: Bacteria > Bacillota > Clostridia > Lachnospirales > Lachnospiraceae > Catonella. The sequence goes on along the minus strand of JBHADN010000009.1, from coordinate 1,643 downwards.
TGCGCGGAAAATCCCGAAGATATCTCCTTGCCTATCCCTGCATCTATAATAGCCTTTTTAAGCGGAGCTCCGGGAGCGTCCGTAAGTACATACCTTAGAAGCTGCAGCGAGGCTACGGTAAATACATCCGTCGCCATACCTGTTATAACATTGTATGAAAGAAAAGTTTTTTCCTTTTCATCCTCACTCTCGGCAATAGAATAGGTTTCCATAAAATCTCTGCTCACAGGCTTTTGCAGGACTATTTCGGACTTCGGATTTATTTTTTCAAAATCGGAGAGATATTCCCTGTCCAAATATTCCAGTCTTTCCTCTATATCGAAATTTCCATGTAAAATTATATATGAATTTGACGGATGATAAAACCTTTTATGAAAGTTTGTATAGTATTCGTAGGTAAGCTCCGGGATAGCGTCGGGATATCCTCCCGACTCCTTTCCGTAGGTCGTATCCGGAAAAAGCGCCTCATTTATTTTCATATCCTCCACGGTATCCGGAGAAGAAAATGCTCCCTTCATCTCATTGTAAACTACACCGTTTAACTTAAGCTCTCCTGTTTTTTCATCCAGCTCATAGCGCCATCCCTCCTGCTCAAATATAGCTCTGTTTTCATGAAGGTTCGGATAAAATACCGCATCGAGATAGACATCCATAAGATTTTTAAAATCTTTGTCATTACAGCTTGCCACAGGATAAAGCGTCTTGTCGGGGTAGGTCATGGCATTTAAAAATGTATTGAGAGAGCCTTTTGCCATCTCTATAAACGGATCCTTCACAGGATATTTACGGGAGCCGCAAAGTACCGTATGCTCCACTATATGCGCTACACCTGTAGAATCCTCCGGCGGTGTTCTGAAGCCTATGCAAAAAACCTTATTTTCATCTTCATTTGATATAAGGGCAAGCCTTGCCCCTGTTTTCTTGTGTTTAAGGTAAATCCCCACACCTTTGATATCCTTAAGCTCCTTACTCGAAATCAATTCATACGCATCGGGAATCTTTACCTCTTCAATGCTCTTTATGCTCTTACTCATTCAAATAAACCCTTTCTCTATATAATCTCAAATCATTTGAGCTATCATTAAAAATATGTTACAATCACAGCGTACACCTAACAAGTGTACCACAAATCTCAACTTTTTCAAGGAGAACTGCTGATGAAAAACTTTTTTAACTTTATTGTAAATGCTTCGCTTTCGCTGCTCCTTATGTTTTTTTCAATTTTTCTATCCGTAACCCTGGTGCTGAATTTTCGTCCCTTATACCACAACTCCATAGAAAGATACGGGCTGGTCGGTAAAAACGGCTTGACATACGAGCAAATCAAAGAAAACTATGACGCCCTGATAGAATACAATTCATTCTTCGGTACTGAAAGTTTAAGTTTTCCTCATCTTACCTCCTCCGAAAACGGACTTTTTCATTTTTACGAGGTAAAGCTCATCTTCTCAGGCATACAAATTGCGCTGATACTTTGCCTTGTGGCGATAGCGGTACTTGCCGTAATTGAGCATAAATTTTACAAAACTCGCAATTATCTGTTTTTTGGCGGACTTCTTACAATTTTTGTACCGCTTACTCTGATTGCTTTGATATATATAAATTTCAGCAGAGTTTTCGTACTCTTTCACAAACTTATGTTC
>JBHADN010000008.1:0-5193 GCA_041855085.1 Catonella sp. | reverse complement strand
CTACTACTGTAGGTCTTATCATTTTGAATATTATCCCTATTTTTCAGACTATATACCAGAGTTTTTTCAAAACCGGAGATTTTGGTAAGGGAAACAAATTTGTAGGCTTTAATAATTACTTAAAAGTATTCGGAGATTCTGAAATTTGGCAGGCACTCATAAATACTGTAAAATATGCAGTAATAGAAGTGCCGTTTTCTATAGCTATAGCCTTGGTTATAGCGGTGCTTTTGAACAGGAAAATAAGAGGTCGCTCGGCATACAGAACTATTATGTTTTTGCCAATGGTAGCAGCACCTGCTGCGATAGCGATGGTGTGGAGATGGCTGTTTAACGCGGACTTCGGTCTTATAAATAATTTACTTGGAACAAATATAAAGTGGGTATCCGATGGCAATATAGCCATATACTCAATTACAGTTATAGGCATCTGGGCGATACTCGGATACAATATGGTGCTTTTCCTTGCAGGGCTTCAGGAAATACCTAAGGACTACTATGAGGCGGCTTCGCTGGATGGAGCAAACGGTATAAGTGCATTTTTTAACGTAACTCTGCCGCTGCTTTCGCCGACCATATTCTTTGTCTGTGTGACCAGAGTTATAGCGGCAATGCAGGTTTTTGACCTCATATATATGGTAATGAGCGGAGATTCCAATCCTGCTCTGCCCAAAACACAGTCGCTGGTTTATCTTTTCTATAAATATTCGTTTATACAAAAGAACCTGGGATATGGCTCTACAATAGTAGTATTTCTTCTTGTAATCATTATGATTATTACTGTAATTCAGATGAAGGCGCAGAAGAAGTGGGTATTCTACAATTAGAGAGGAGGTTACTATGAATAAAAACAGCAGTATGGAGAGAAATCAGAAGATAACCTCCATAATCATACAGATTTTTCTTATATTGGTATCCATAACCATGTTGGTTCCATTCTTTTGGATGGTACTTACGGCATTTAAGACTGTAACCGAGTCTACACAGGTGGATCCTTTTGTCATATTCCCGAGCGTTTGGAGAACGGACGCATTCAAGGTTGTTGTTGAGTCGCTTGACTTTGTGGTTTTATACAAAAATACTCTGCTTATGATAGCTTTCAGAGTGCTTGCGGCTATTGTTACGGCGACTATGGCGGGATATGCATTTGCAAGACTTAATTTTAAGGGGAAAAATTTCGCATTCGGACTTGTGCTTTTTCAGATGATGGTACCGGGACAGATTTTCATTATACCTCAGTATCTTATGATAAGCAAAATGCAGATGTTTAACACTATATTTGCATTGGTATTTCCGGGACTTGTAACTGCATTCGGTACATTTCTTTTAAGGCAGGCATTTATGAGTTTGCCTAGAGATTTGGAGGAAGCGGCAAGACTTGACGGCTGTAATATAGGGCAGACCTTCCTTTTTATAATGTTGCCTTTGGCTAAGTCAAGTATGATAGCTCTTGGAATATTTACTACTCTGTTTGCCTTCAAGGATCTTATGTGGCCTCTGATAGTAAACACAAAGAAGGCATCTCTGGTACTGTCCTCGGCACTTGCCAACATGCAGGGACATTATGTTGCCAGATTTCCGGAGCTTATGGCGGCATCACTTATCGCCTGCATACCTATGATAATAATATTTATACTTTTCCAGAAACAGTTTATACAGGGTATAGCTACCAGCGGAGGGAAATTATAATACCGGCTTAAAAGCAGAAAGGATAAAATATGTCTATAATTTTTCATGAGAGCAGTAAAACATTTCATCTGTACAATGACAAGGTAAGCTATGTGATTTACATTCTCCAAAACGGGGGCTTGGAAAATCTCTATTACGGCAAAAGGATAAGAGACAGGGAAGACTTTTCGCATCTGCATGAGGAAATTTACCGTTCTCATACCGCTGTTTGTGTACCTGAACCGGGAGTGCTCGGAAGGCATTATATAAGGGATGAATATTCAAGCTACGGTACGGGAGATTTCAGAAGCCCTGCGTATACGGTGCGTCAGGAAAACGGCAGTATAATCAGCGAATATAAATATGTAAATCATGAGATAGTTAAGGGGAAGCCGTCTATTGCGCCTCTGCCGGCTATTTATACCGACAGCGAGGATGAAGCGGACACCCTGCTTGTTACCCTTAAGGACAGCGTGACGGACACTGATCTCGTGTTGTCATACACTGTTTTTAGTAATTATTCGGTAATAATAAGACACAGCGAGTTCCATCACAGAGGAGAAAAGCCTATAGTTTTAGAGAGGGCGCTCAGCTGTAATGTGGAATTTCTCGACATGAAGTATGATATGCTTCAGTTTTCCGGTGCCTGGGCAAGAGAGAGATTTATAAAGAAAAGAAAACTGGAAATGGGCATACAGTCGGTAGGTACGATTACCGGTACAGGATCGGGAGCGGATCATACTCCGTTTATAGCGCTTGCAAGACCTGAAACTACGGAAAATGCGGGAGAGGTCTACGGCTTCAGTCTTGTCTACAGCGGCAACTTCCTTGCCCAAGTGGAGGTTTCGACGCATGACATGACCAGAGTGACGCTCGGAATACATCCTGAGGGCTTCGGATGGAAGCTTGAGAAGGGAGAAAGTTTCATAACTCCGGAAGTGGTGCTTGCATACAGCGACAAAGGCTTTAACGCGATGAGCCAATCCTACCACAATATCTACAAAGAAAGACTTATGAGGAAGGAGTGGAGAGATAAATCCCGTCCTATCCTGCTGAATAACTGGGAAGCTACCTACTTTGATTTTAACGAAGAAAAAATACTTGATATAGCAAAGAAAGCCAAGGAAGTGGGTGTAGAGCTTTTCGTTCTGGACGACGGCTGGTTCGGCAAAAGAAATGATGATTTCAGAGGGCTGGGTGACTGGTATGTAAACACCGAGAAGCTTCCTGACGGTGTAAGCGGTCTTGCGGAAAAAGTAGAGGCTATGGGGCTCAAGTTCGGTATCTGGGTTGAACTTGAGATGATAAACAAGGACAGCGACCTTTACAGAGCGCATCCTGACTGGGTTATAGGAACTCCGGACAGATTTGAGTGCCATTCAAGACATCAGCATGTACTTGATATGACAAGAGATGATGTAATAGACTATCTCTACGATTGTATGGACAAGCTGCTCTCCGAGTCGAAGATTTCATACATTAAGTGGGATATGAACAGATATATGACGGAGCCTTACGGAAGGCAGTTAAGTGCCGACAGGCAGGGAGAGTTTATGCACCGCTATATATTGGGAGTGTATAAGCTTTATGACAAGCTTACCAAGAAGTTTCCAAATGTAATGTTTGAGTCCTGTGCAAGCGGAGGGGCAAGATTTGATCCTGCTATGCTCTATTATGCTCCGCAGACCTGGTGCAGCGATGATACGGACGCAAACGAAAGAACCAAGATACAGTATGGAACATCCTATGTATATCCTATTGTAAGCATCGGCTCTCATGTTTCGGCGGTACCTAACCACCAGCTTTATAGAAATACCAGAATAACCACAAGGGCGGCAGTTGCCTACTTCGGGACTTTCGGCTACGAGCTTGATTTAAATCTCCTTAGCGCCGAGGAAATAGAGGAAGTAAAGAAGCAGGTAGAGTTTATGAAACGGAACAGAGAACTTATACAGATGAAGGGAGATTTCTACAGGCTGTTAAGTCCTTTTGAAAACAATGATACGGCGTGGATGGTGGCAGCTAAGGATAAATCGGAGGCGATTGCCATGTTCTACCAGAGGTTAAACAAAGTAAATGCTTCATTCATAAGATTTAAGCTTGCAGGACTTTGTGAAGAAACCTGCTACGAAGTAGAGTACGAGATTGCGGGAGAAAAGAAATCCTACAAGGCTTACGGCGATGAACTTATGTATGTCGGCATACCTGTTGACAGGGAAGACCTCAATAAGCAGGGCGGAGATTTTGCGGCAATTATCTACACCCTTAAAAAAGTAAACTAGTATTGTAAATAAAACAGTCATATCAAGTATGATATGGCTGTTTTTCCATATCGAGAGAATTTGGTCGACACACCGCATTATTAAAATTCTTTCGGTTTTTTCGGCTGATTACAAAATATTACCAACATTTTGGCAGAAAGTATAGAAAAAATTATATATAAATGTTAAAATAACATATACCTTAAACTTATACGGACACTAAGTCGGATTGTCATTCAAGATATTGTGAGGAGGTAGAGCATTGGGTAAGGTTTCAAGCTATACTGACGGAAACGGATACAGATGTCTGGAAAACCTTAAGAGAGAAATGGTGGATTTAAATCTCTGCTACTGCGGCTGCGAGGACTGCAAGCCGTTACACAGATTCGGACCGAACAACAGAAATAACTATGTATTACATATAGTCTGGAGAGGAAAGGGGACTTTTGAGATAGGAGGCAGGGGATACGCTCTGGAGAGAGGAAATGCCTTCCTCATACCGCCCGAGGTTGAGGCTTGGTATCAGGCGGATAGAAACAATCCATGGTCATACTTTTGGATAGGCTTCAACGGAATTAAGGCGGAGGAATATATAGCAAGTGCAGGCTTTGGAAAGGATACTCTGGTAAGAAGAGTTGAAGATGTGGACAGGCTTTACAGATATGTAGATCAGATGCTTACCTGCCACGAGGTAACTCCGGCAAATGAATTAAAAAGGATAGGACTTACGCTGCTCTTTTTCGCCGCCCTTGCAGAGGAATATAGCAGGGGTAATGTCATAAAAACGAGAAATGTGTTGGCACAGGAGAGCCTTTATATAGACGAAGCGGTTGAATATATAGACAAAAATCTTTCAAAAAAGATAAAAATAGAAGAGCTTGCAAAGAGGGCGGGGATAAGCAGAAGTTACTTCAGTATATGCTTTAAGAAGGTAATGGGTTGCTCGCCGCAGGATTATATAGTAAATTTAAGAATGAAAAAAAGTATGCTGCTGCTTAAGACTACAGCGCTTTCAGTAACCGAGATTGCAGACAGTGTAGGCTATAACGATCCTCTGGCATTTTCGAAGATATTTAAGCAAAACTTCGGAGAAAGTCCCAAGGCATACAGGAATACAAAAGAAGAGGTATTAAAGTGCGGAGAGAAGGGCGGCTTTACGGAGTCTGACCTTTAAAAATAAAACTGCAATAAGTATTTATCAAAAAGAAAAGGAGATGAAAGTATGGGACTTATTAAAGCGGTATTCGGAGCTGTAGGGGGAACT
>JBHADN010000007.1:0-3077 GCA_041855085.1 Catonella sp. | reverse complement strand
GCCTACATTTTCAAAGCCGCTGGTATTTGATATGTCGTAGGACTCTATGCGCCTTATATCCCCGTCAAGTCCCAGCAGTTCCTTAAGTTCCCTTACCGCTCCCAGAGTCCTTGCAAGTTCTCTTTTATTTCTCTCGCTGTCCTGATTAAGTACCATAGCCGCATTTTTATAGGCAAGTTCCGTAAGTCCCGCCTTTTCTCCGCGTTTCGGCACAAAAATACTTACCTTTCCCCCTCTTTTCATACTCAGCCACTCGGACAGAAGCTCCGCCTCCTTAGGCTCATCCGCAAGCATGAGCTCCCTCGGAATAAAAGGAGTACCTGAATAATACTGTTTTATAAAGCTTGCATAGATATCTTCTTTCTCCTCCTCGCCCACATCGTCCAGGGAAAAATGCTCTCTGCCTATCAGCCTGCCCGCCCTTATAAAAAACACCTGCACCACAGCCTCTTTACCCGCCTTTGCAAGTGCTATGACATCTCTGTCCTCCGCATTGTCGTTGGAATTTATCTTCTGCCTTTCCAAAAAGCGCTTTACATGAGCCAACATATCTCTGTATGCCGCAGCCTCCTCGAACTCCAGTCTTTCCGCCGCTTGTAACATTTTCTCATTGATGTCGTTTAATACCGGCGCATAATCTCCCGACAAAAATTTAACAATCTCATCTATGCGCTTCTTATACTCCTCCGAGCTTAAGTACCCCTGACATACTCCGTCGCATCTGCCTATCTGATAATTTATACATGCCCTTTCCTTGCCTATGTCGCGCGGAAGATTGCGCTTGCAGGTACGCACCTTATAAAGCTTGTGTATAAGCTCCAAGGTTTCGCTTATGTGCGCAGGATACGGTCCGAAATACTTCGCCTTATCCTTTCCCCTTTTTCTTGTAAACATAACCCGCGGAAAGTCCTCATCCACAGTTACCTTTATATAGGGATAGCTTTTATCGTCCTTCAGCATCGTATTGTATTTAGGACGATGCTCCTTTATAAGATTGCACTCAAGTACAAGCGCTTCAAGTTCCGAGTCCGTTATTATATACTCAAAACGGTCTATATTTTCCACCATCCTGCGTATTTTCGGCGAATGACGGTGGATAGACTGAAAATACTGTCTTACACGATTTTTAAGGCTTACCGCCTTTCCTACATAGATAATTTCATCTAAATCTCCATGCATTATATAAACTCCCGGTTTTGACGGGAGTTTTTTCAGTTCGTCTTCTATATTAAACATTCAAATCCTCATTTTCAACGCTGTGATTTGCTCTCATAAATACCGCCATAGGAAGAATATTCTATTATATTACCTCCTTTATCTCCATAACCGTTGTACAAAACTTCAACCTTATTGTTTTTCAAGCTAAGACTTACATTGTCATAGCTTTTTAAATCCGCCTCTTTCTTACTTGCGTTAATGTTTATAATTCCGTTGGCTCTTTTATATATTATATCTATCTTATAGCCTAAAGCCTCTATCTTTTTTATAGTATCAGCCCCGTTTTCATATGCCATAAATTCAGCCTTGGAAATTTTTTTAACCTTATAGTCCGTAAATGTCTTGCCTGTCCACTTAAGATAATACTTTTTATATGTGTGTCCTACCGTGAAATCATCGGAGTCGTATTGCTCCGCATCGAAGGCAGACGGAAATATGGCAAAATTTCTGCCTTTAATATGTTTCATACCCTCAAGGTGTAAATCTTCCGCCACCCTGACAGCTTTACCGCTATTTACCTTGTAAACTCTGCTTGTGCTGCCGCTTCCGCCCGCTCCAAGTTCAGCTATAACAAGAGTCTGTTTCCTGCTTATCTTTGCCGGCATAAAACCGTAAATATCAAACTCACCTTTCACGAGCTCTTTTACTTCCTTTTCTGATGCAAACCAAAGCTCTTTTATAAAACCGTCTGCATTTTCTTTGGTTAATACAAATACTTCTTTTTTACCGTCACCGTCAAAATCGGCATAAATTACCTCGCCTAAGGCTTCTTTCGTCTTTTCCCCGACCTTGTTCAACAGTTCTTCCTTTCCCACGGCGGCATATGTTACACTTTCAAAACAGCCGCAAACGGAAAACCACGCCGTAAAAGCCAAGGTAAGCACCAATGTTTTTGCCAATATTTTCATACTTCCTCCTCCCGATATACTCGTTAAAGTCTATCTGTTCTTTTCTTCGTCGTATCTTTTAATTTTTTTCTCCCAGACCTTGGAAAGTTCTGCTTCCTGTCTTCTGTCGGCAAACCCGAGTTCTTTCTGCAAAAATCTGCCGAAATATATACTCATTTTTTCCGCCCCATATACATTTAAATGAAGTCCCCCGTCGTAAGTATCTGTGGAAAAATCAAGTCCTACCGTTTCTACTATATCCAAATAATTTATATATTTCAAGCCATTTTTAGTAGCATATTCCTCTATCTGCCTTTCCCACTCGGGATACCAGTAGGGATAAAGCACCGGAGCCTTCATAAGAATAAACTCTACCCCCTTTTCCTTGCAGAGGGCAGTCATTTTATCTAAATATTCATAGTTTTTTTCGCTGAAGCTGTAGTCTGCAAGCGGCTTGCCCTTCGGCACCCCGCCTGCAGGTCTTATATCTGTATTCATAAGATAGCCGTTGTGAGAAACCGTATCCCTGCCAAAAATGTACTTAAAGTCTTCTTTTTCAAGCTCAGACCACCTTGAATGAAACCTGAAAAGAGGAAAAATGTATTCTACAAGGCTCTCCTCCGGCAGGAGTGACGACCTTATGGCTGCAAGCTTATGCCCGGACCACTTCATGCCGTCCAAGGTCATGCGGTTGTAGCTTTCTCTCTGCGGCTCATCATACTGCATTCCCATTATATTAAAAACAACCGCCTTTGGAGCTTCCTCCTCAAGCATTTCCTCCAAAAGATAATAGGAGTGGCTGACCGTCTGTGCGGGAGTTCCTCTTATATAGGAGTTTATCCCGTATTCCTCCCAAAGCACCTTGGGAGAAAATACCTCATACACCTCACAATCGCCTATGAACAGCACATCATGAGCTTTTTCCTCCAAATAATACTCTCCCGCTAAAGCCCCCTCTTTCATCTTCTCCAT
>JBHADN010000006.1:0-4712 GCA_041855085.1 Catonella sp. | reverse complement strand
GTCGTTTCTGAAGCTTCTCTGTTGGAAGCCTGAATCTGTTCAAAAAGTTCTTTTCTGTATATAGGCACGCTCTGCGGCGCTCTTATACCTATTTTTACCTGTTCTCCCTTTACCTCGAGGACGGTAATCTCTATGTCATTTCCTACTATGACACTTTCGCCAGGCTTTCTTGATAATGCAAGCATGACTTTACCTCCTTATGCTCTTATTCTTTGTTCTGCTCCGCCTTCATCTTCTGCACGGAATCGTAAATGCTGAATTTTATAGGGTAGTCTTCATTGTTTACGATAATCTGTATACCTTTTCTGTTAACCGGGTTAATAAGCAGGGGCGCTTTAAAGTTTGCCGTAGTCCTGCTCGGATCGCTGCTCGGTATAGTTATGGTAAGGAGCGTGACAAGATCCTCATCCTTAAACTCTCCCAGCGGCTTTAAAAGTTCGTCCTCAACTATCGGCTCATATTTTGAAGTTACCGAATAAGGGCTTATCACAGGCAGCGCAAGACCTGCTTCGTCAAGCGACTGGAACCACGATATAGGGCCTTCAGCCCCTTTTTCGATATCGTATATCAAGGTCCATCTTTTCATATCCTCAAAACCCATGATACCGTTATCGAATGTAAGTATCTTGTCGTCATCAATGTCAACTTCTCCAAAAAACCTTGTCTTTGTAAGCATATTTTACCTCTCCTCAGTTTATCTTAAAAAATCCAATAATGTGTTTTGAACCACCTTTGAGGCAGCCGCAAGCGAAGCATTGTATATTACGGTCTGTGCGTTAAAATTGATTATGGTTTCCGCCAAATCCGCATTTTCATTGTTAGACATAAGGTCGGTAAAGTCATCATTCTGGGTTGAAAGCCTCGTTTCTGTAAGCTCAAGCCTTGCATCACGGCTTCCAAGATCCGCTATCGCCTTGTTTACTACATCCTGATATCCCTTTATATTGTCAATCGCTTTTGAGAACCTCTCCTGCATTACCTTGTTTTTTAATGTGCGTTCCGTTTCTATCTGTGTTTTAAGTCTGTTAAGGCTTGCTATATCGTCCGGATCCGAAGTATTTTTTATAAGCTTTTCAACATCCTTTATCTTGTTTTCCACAAGATTCACTTCTTCTATACTCAATAAAATTCCGTCCAGTTCCCTGCCCAAATCCTGCGTAATGGCATCCTTAGCCTGAGTATTTATCTGAAGCCTCTGATTAAAGCTTACCTCATATTCTATGTCCTGATCTTCTTTCACATATTTTATTATCTGCTCTTCATCTTCTACAAGATTTCCGTCGGCGTCAAAAGGAACGGCTGTACAGTTAAAATAATGTTCAGGGCGAGTATCGCCTTTTTCAAACTTTGTCTTCTGATAGCCCGCTTTTATCTTGTAAGCCCCTTTAAGAGCCTCGTATGCCTCATCGGACAGAATAAGCTCTCCCGTATCCGCAAGAAATTTTGCACCCGTTTCCGGCTTTTCATACGCTTTAGGATCTGCGGATGTAAGTGCCTCCCCGTTTTCGGTTTCTTTTATTATATCTATCGCTTCCGGCTCTCCCTCGATACCGTCATCGTCAAGTTTTGTATAGGTAAGAGAAGGAAAATCGTCCGTCGCCGTATCGAGTTTGTCGTAGGAAAGCCTTATATAGTTTATTTCCTTATTCTCGGCAGCTACCGAAAAATCGTTCGTACCGCCCGCCTCAAAATCTCCGGCAGAATATCCTCCGTATGTTCTGAGCCCGGTTTTTATATCTTCTTTGGTAAAATCCTCTTCTATAGTGTACTGTCTGTCTTGTGCATCTTTCAGATAGGTAAGGCTTGTATCCGTCTTATATCCGGTAAATACATATCTGCCGGCGTAATTCGCGTCGCCCTCCTGATATACCTGATCCCTGTACTGAGCCATAGTCTTCATTACGCTCATGCGATCCTCCGGGGTAAGAGTGTCCTGCGCTCCATGTGTGGCAAGAGAATGAAGCTTTGTACATATATCCGTTATCTGTACAAGCGCACTTTCCGTAACATGTATCCAGCTTCTTGCATCGGGCACATTTTTTTTAAAATACTGGTTTATCTCTACAAGGTTATTCCTCAGCTTCAATGCCCTTACCGCTATAACCGGATCATCCGACGGTCTTTGTATCTTCTTTCCTGTCTGATACTTTTCCTCCACATTCATAAGATTTGTCTTATTTGTGTTTATATTTGAAATAGTGTTGTTGGTCATTATCTGATTGGTAACTCTCATCATAGCCTCAGTTCCTTTCTACCTATATGGCCATTTCATTTATCAGCTTGTTATATATTTCGTTCATTACTGTAATAACCTTAGCAGAAAGATTATAGCAGTTCTTAAACCTCACCAGATTCATAGCCTCTTCATCGTTGTCCACGCTGGAAACGGACAGTCTTTGATTGTCTATCGACTTCACTATCATATCCTGATTTTTATAAAATACATCTGCCGTCTTGGTGTCAACTCCTATATCCGACACAAGTGCTTGATAGAATTCCTCCGGAGTTCCGTCATCAAACATATCTCCGTCCTTTTGCAGATTTTCGAGTTTTTTCATAATATCCACATTTTCAACGCCCTGTGCTATGGTGGAGGCTGCGGCTATGAGGCTCGGATCCTCTCTGAACTGTTTTGTTACCGAGTAGTTATGTGCCGTCAATCTGTAGTAGGTGGCATCGTTTGAAGAAAATTCAGTTATCTCCTCTCCCGCCTCATTCACGGTTCCCGGAACAATAAACTCGTAGTTCTCTCCGGTTACCTCGTCAATTCCGTTGAAAAAGTCCGTACCTTTAATTCCGTTTAAATCCTCGCCCGTCTTATGTATTTCGTTGAAATCCTTTGAAAACTTTCTTACAAAAGTGTTCAACTGATCCATATAATAAGGCATACCCTTGTAGTTCACCTGATTTCCTATCCTCGCAAGAGCTTCTTCATGATCCCTTATAACAGGCTTGTCCTCTTTCAGCTTAAATGTGTAATTGTACTTTTCCTCGCCCGTTTCGTCATCCTTTTCTATCTTTACGCTGAACTCGGTGTAGTCATACTCATAGCTTCCGACCACTATTTTGCCTGACGGAGGAAAATTCATAGCCTCTATACTGTTTATATTCGTACCCGTAACATTTATTTCGGTATCTCCCTCGTAGGCTGTAGCCGTTCCCTGAAAGCCCGCCATATTGTTTCCGTCACGCACCGCCACAAGCGCCGCAAGCTTTCCTCCAAGCCCCGAATTGTGTGTGGCGAACGGCTGACCGTCCGACCACTTCAGGTCATAAAGACCTTCCACATCGTTTATGTTTGTCCTGTATGCCCTCGGTACGGTTTCTATTCTGTTGCTCCTGTAGTTATTTACAAGATAGCCTCCGTTTATTTTTACCGTATATGTCGTAACTCCCGACAATCTTTCGTCAAGGCTCTCTCCTACCTTATCTTCCTTTACCGTAACATTTACGAGGTTTGAAAGCTTATCCACCAGAAGATTTCTCTGATCGCGCAAATCATTGGCAAATCCGCCGCTTACCTCTATTACATTTATCTGCTTCGTGAGGGTGGCTATCTGGTCGCCGTAGGAGTTTATGGTGTCAACGGTAGTTTTTATGTTAAAATTTGCCTCTTCCTGTGTTTTTTTCAGGTTTTCGGAAACATTGTTAAAAAATTCACTTAGAGAATATGCCTTATTTACCATCTGCGCCCTTGCTGACATACTTGTAGGGTTTTTCTCCACCTCGGACATACCGTTGAAGAGGTTTTTGATATTGGTGTTGAAGCCTCCGGCGTTTATCTCGTTGAGATAGTTCTGCATATGGTTAAGGTAATACGCCCTTGTTTCATACTCGCCATTTATCGTGCTTGCGGTTCTGAACTTCAAATCATAATATTCATCTCTTATCTGTGTGACTTTATTGGCTATAACTCCCGTACCTACCATGCCGTACTGTTGGGCAACCGCAATAGGATCTTTAGCCTGTCTGTTTACCTGTTGACGCGAATAGCCCTCCGTCCTTGCGTTGGTTATATTGTGCGCAGTAGTATTGAGTGCCGCCTGATAAGTGTGAAGTCCCGTAGTTCCTATATCCAATCCAAAAAATGTTGATGGCATGTTTTTCTCCTGTCTATAATTAGTAAGGCTTATCTTCCAAGAGTTACCAGTATATGTTCAAGCATCTCGTCTATTACCGTTATATACCTCGAGGAGGCATTGAATGCCTGCTGAAATTTTATGAGATGCGTAAGCTCTTCATCTGAAGAAGTTCCGAGCACCTGCTGCCTCTGATTATCCACGCTCTGCTTGGTTGTTTCCTGACTCTTCGCAAGCGTATTGAGTGTATGCCCGGTGTTTGCGATATCTGCAACAAAGGCTGTATAGTAGCCTAAAAAAGTGTTTTTGGTAAGAGTGTTCGGAGTAAGCACCGAGAAAGGATCGCTCCACAGCTTACCCAGCTTAGCCGCTATCTGCAGGCTGTGATCTCCCGTATTGGTGTTGTAGCTGAGCGGAATCAATGAAACATTATCCATTACCGCCCTGTTCACTTCCATCTCTCCCATAGAGAACATAGTATACTTGGACTGTTCGTTGTTCGGATCGTAGTCCTCTCTGTTGTAAAGAAGTATCTTCTTCCCGTCGACCTCTATGTCAAGCTCCGTATAGCGCGGAACGCTCTTTCTTTCAAAAAGCGCATTCCCCTGAACCTTTGAACTGTCCATGCTTACC
>JBHADN010000005.1:0-4331 GCA_041855085.1 Catonella sp. | reverse complement strand
GGAAGATATTTACAGCGAAATCGGAGCAGGATTTCAGTATCTTAAAATTTGATGACTTAAAGATTTCAGATAAACTTAAGGTGAGTATAAGAGAGGGGGAGTTAAATAAGTCGGGGACCTCGGAGCTTATGAAGGTTGAGCAAATCGAGGTAGTGAGATAAGGCAAGAACTGATATCGTACCGGAAGTTATGCGCCCTCTTTACCGTATGAAACGGTAGAGAGGGTGTTTTGTATTGTGAGGTGGAAAAAATATGAAAAATAATATAATAGGGATGACGGTTAAGGGAGATATAGACAGACCTATAGGAAGCAGGCATCCTGAATATCCCGATTTGGTGTATGAGGTAAATTACGGGTATGTATGCGGAGTTTTTGCAAAGGACGGAGAGGAACAGGATGTGTATGTGCTCGGTATGGATTACCCTGCCGAAGAATTTTGCGGCAGGGTAATAGCCGTATATCGCAGGGATGATGATGTAGAGGATAAGTGGATTGTTTCGGCAGACGGCTCGGAGTATTCAGATGAGGAAATACTTGCAAAAATTTATTTTCAGGAGAAATATTTTAAGGGCAGGCTTGTAAGATAGTCGGACTATACCGCTATGTTCTGTAAAAAGAGCATATTTACGGATATATGTATCAACGCAAACGATTGCGTTGATACTTGCGACAAATGTTTGATTAAGTGTTAAAATACATTTAATATTTATGATACATGCAAGAACAGAGAAACATGGAGGATGTACATGGCAGATAATCTCTTAATTATACATGGAGGGGGACCGACAGCAGTTATAAATTCTTCACTTTACGGTGTTCTGACAGAGGCGGGAGCCGCTGAAGGAATAGACAGGATTTATGCCGCAAAGGATGGAACCGGCGGGCTTTTGAGAGAGGAGCTCATCGACCTTACCGATGTCAAGAAAGAAGAACTGGAGTTGCTGAAAAAAACGCCGGGTACGGCTATCGGAACATCGAGAGATCCGCTTGAAAGAGAGGATTACGAGAAGATGATAGGACTGCTTGAAAAGTACGGCATCAAGTATGTGCTTATGAACGGCGGCAACGGAACTATGGATACCTGCGGCAGACTGTTTGATGTCTGCAAAGAACTGAACAGGGAAATTTTTGTAGTAGGAATACCTAAAACAATGGACAATGACCTTGCAGTAACCGACCACAGCCCGGGCTTCGGAAGTGCGGCAAGATATATAGCAACAAGTGTGAGAGAGCTGTGTTATGATGTGGAAAGCCTGCCTATTCATGTAGTTGTAGTTGAGGCATCGGGGCGTAATGCGGGATGGCTGACAGCGGCAAGCGCGCTTGCGGATAAAAGCGGCAGATATGCTCCCGACCTCATCTATCTGCCTGAAGTTCCATTTTCAGAAGAAAAATTTATAGAGGATGTCAGGGAGAAGCTGAGGACTAAGACCGGCATAGTGGCGGTAGTGAGCGAGGGACTCAGCGACAAGGATGGAAAGCCTGTGGTACAGCCGATTTTTCAGGTGGGCAGGGCTACGTACTTCGGAGATATAAGCTCTCATCTTGCAAACCTTGTGATAAAGAAGCTGGGATATAAGGCGAGGGGAGAAAAGCCGGGGCTGCTCGGCAGAGCCTCCGTTACACTACAGAGTGAGGTGGATGTGGAGGAAGCCGTGACGGCGGGCAGAGAGGCGGTAAAGGCTGTACTTTCCGGGGAAAGCGGAAAAATGATAGGTTTTTCAAGAAAACAGGGAGAAGAATACACGGTAGAGCCGATTTTAATAGATATAAAAGAGGTTATGATGTTTGAAAAGAAAGTTCCGGACAGCTTCATAAACAGTGCAAAAAACGGTGTCACAAAGGAATTCATAGAATGGTGCGAGCCTCTCGTGGGAAATATAGGAAATAAAATGATAAGTTTTAAGAAATAGGAGAAGAGTATGCTGGTAAATATGAGAGATGTGCTGAAGGCGGCAGATGAGAATCGCTACGGACAGGGGGCATTTAATGTAAATTCCGTAGAGCAGATTAAGGCGATTGTGGAAATACATGAGGAGCTTAGAAGCCCTGCAATCATTCAGGGAGCTAATCTTGCAAACGGCTTTATGGGCGGTTGTATAGATTTTCCAAAATGTACCTTGGAGGACAAGATTAAAGGGGCTAAGAACATAGGAGATGCGGTACGAAAATATGCGGAAAACAGCAGTATTCCGGTTGTGCTTCATCTTGACCATGGCAACGATTTCGACGCCTGCAAGGCTGCTATAGACGGCGGATATACGAGCGTAATGATAGACGGCAGCAGTCTGCCTTATGAGAAAAATGTGGAGCTTACAAGGGAAGTTGTAAAATATGCACACGCAAGAGGAGTGTCGGTAGAGGGAGAACTCGGAGTTCTGGCAGGCGTGGAGGATGATGTATTCAGCGAGAAGAGCAGCTATACCAATCCTATGCAGGCAATAGATTTTTTCAGGAAAACGGGAGCGGATGCACTTGCAATAAGCTACGGAACCATGCATGGAGCGAACAAGGGTAAAAACACCGTTATAAGAAAAGAAATTTCAATAGCAATAAAGGAGATTATGCGCCATGAGGGAATAGAAGGTTTTTTGGTAAGCCATGGTTCTTCCACAGTTCCGCAGTACATAGTCAAAGAGATAAATGAACTCGGAGGAGAAATAACAGACGCCTACGGAATCGATGTAAATCAGATAATAGAGGTAACTAAAAACGGAATCAACAAGATAAATGTGGATACCGATATAAGACTTGCCACCACCAGAAATATAAGAGAGCTGTTTAGGAATAAGCCTGAACTTAAGGATATGCAGTACTGCGATGAAATATTCAGGCTTCTTGATGGCAACAGAAAAGTATCCGATCCGAGAGCATATCTGCACCCTATAATGGACACTCTTATGTACGGTAACATACCTAATGACGGAGTGGGAGAAATAATGAGAGCAGTAGGTCTTGCGGTTAAGGAAACGGTCGGAACTCTGATTGTACAGTTCGGAAGCGTCGGGAAGATGCCGCTTGTTAAAACGCACAGTCTTGAAGAAATGGCAGAGTACTACAAGAGCACACAGATGTAGAACTGCCGTTATGCAAAAAGAAGCGTAAGAGCACAGTAATAATTATTGCATAGGATTAAGGAGGAAATATGCCTAAATATCTATATCTCAATTTAAAAAGATTTGATGTACTCAGGAAATACGGCGGAGTAAATGACAATGAAAATATATCGGGTTGGGCTGAAAGCATTATAAAAAAGGTATTGCCTTCCTTAAAGAAATTTAAGGAGAAGGAGGAGGCGGAATTCGTAGTATATATGCCGGAGCTTCATTTGTTTAAGGCTTTGGAGGCTTCTGATGAAACTCTTTCCATAGGCTGTCAGGGAATTTTTTATGATAATGTTTCAAAAGGCGGCAATTTCGGAGCATTTACCACTCACAGAGTGGCGGCGGCTATGGAGCAGATAGGCATAAAGGATGTTATTATCGGACATTTTGAAGAACGAAAGGATAAGGGAACCTTGCTTGAGATGGCAGGGGTAACCGACAAAATCCCGGTAAACAGATTGCTGAACAAAGAGCTTGATCTGGCGGTGGAGGCAGGAATGTCGCCTCTATACTGTATAGGAGAGAGCCTTGAGGAAAGGCGCAGTTCATGGAAAGATGTGCTGAAGATGCAGATAGAGGAGGGGCTGAGAGGAATTGATATTACCAAGGTAAAGATAGCCTATGAGCCGCTTTGGGCTATAGGACCGGGTAAGACTCCTGCTACTGTGGATGAAATAAAGGAGGTTGCGGACTATATCAAGTCTATAGCGGATGTGCCCGTGCTGTACGGAGGAGGGCTTAAGAGCGAAAATGCGGCTGATATAGCAAGGATTGACGGAGTGGACGGGGGCTTGATTGCGCTTACGAGATTTAGCGGGGAAATAGGGTTTTACGAAGATGAATATTTGGATATAATAGGATTGTATCTGGGTTAGAGTGCAGATATTTTGCCGCACAACAGAGAAACGGCTATATAAGAAAAGGAGATAAAGATGAAATTACAATTTGAATACGGGCATGGCTTTATGGGAGCGGAACTTCCGGACAGTACGGATATATTTATACCGGGAGAAACAATAGCGGATCCTCCTCATATACCGGAGGAACTGCTTATTGAAAAAACTCTGTATTCCATCAGAAATCCCATAGGTATGGAGCCGATAAGCAAACAGGTAAAAGAGGGCAGCAAGGTTACCATAATCTTTCCTGACAGGGTTAAGGGAGGAGAGCAGGCAACCTCACACAGAAAAATCTCTATAAAACTTATCTTACAGGAACTTTATGCG
>JBHADN010000004.1:0-8294 GCA_041855085.1 Catonella sp. | reverse complement strand
TGCCTGATTGATACTGGGACAATTATATCATGGGCTTTACGAAGCCTGTTGAATAATATTTATTTAGTAACTTATTAACCAAGATACATGTAGTTTTGTATCTAAAAGATATTATACGAGGAGAGATAAAGATGAAAGCAGCTTTGTTAGGCAGTTACAGTAAAACAGGTACCGAAGTGGAGATAAAAGAAATCCCTATACCTGTACCAAAAGAACATGAGGTGTTGGTAAGAATTTATGCAGCAGGAGTAAATCCCCTTGATAATATGATTGCTTGTGGGGAAGTAAAGCTGATAGTTCCGTATAAATTACCGATTGTGATGGGGAATGAGCTCTCCGGAGTAGTTGAGAAGGTTGGAGAAGGGGTAAAGCGATTCAAAGCGGGGGATCGTGTCTATGGCAGAATGCCGTTAAAAAAGATAGGGGCTTTTGCGGAGTATGCGGCAGTAGAAGAAGATGCGCTTGCTGTCATCCCTGAATACCTGTCTTTTGAAGAGGCGGCAACAGTTCCGTTGACAGCGCTTACGGCGATGCAGGCTTTTGAGATTATGAAGGTAAAAAGAGGAGAAACTGTTTTTATCTCTGGCGGAACAGGCAGCCTTGGCGCAATGGCAATTCCGGTGGCTAAGAATCTCGGTCTTTATGTGATTACAAACGGAAGCAAGGATAATGAAGAGCGTGTCAGAGAACTGGGGGCAGATCAATTCATTGATTATAAACAGCAGAATTATGTGGATATAATCAGCAATATTGACCATGTGTTGGATACACTGGGGGACAGGGAACTGCCGAACGAATTTAAGGTGTTAAAGAGCGGGGGCAGCTTAGTTTCGCTGAGAGGCTTGCCTAACGGGAGATTTGCAGAGAGGAGCGGAATGCCGTTTCTAAAATGTTTTTTGTTTCAACTTGTTGGCAGCAAATATGACAGGATGGCGGCAAAAAATAATCAAACCTATGACTTTATTTTTGTACACTCGGATGGCGCTCAATTAGAGCAGATAGGCAGAATGTTCGGAAGAGAGCACCCGTTAAAGACTTCCATAGATACCGTATATACATTGGAACAGGTAGGCAGTGCATTGAATAAAGTAAAAAAGGAGCGCTCAAAAGGAAAGACGATTATTAAGATGGTTTAGAAATACGGCAAGCTTTTATTGAAATCGATAATGACTGACAAAAAAAGGCAAGTATGATATACTTGGATGAAATCTGAACATTTGTACAGGAAACACCAAGGTAAACTAAGCTCTGTGAGGAAAGGGAGTGTGTTATGGAAAATAGTGAAGTATTAAGACTTATTCCGAAAATGAGAAAAGGATTGCTTCGTGTAGTATTCAGCAGGGTGGGTTTTGTAGCGCTTTTGATTTTCATAGAGATAGGGCTTCTGGTGTCAGTATATAGCTGGTTTATGGAATATTTTCAGTGGCTTGCTCTGGTACAGCTTGTATTTTCTATAGGAATGATATTTTATCTCTTTAACAGTGCTATGGATGCTTCTGCAAAGCTGACCTGGCTGTTTCTTATAATGCTTTTCCCCGTTCCGGCAACTATTATGCTTTGGTACACAAGGGAAAATATAGGACACAGATTTGTACAGGCACGCATAGATGAGATTATAAAGGAAACCTGGGGGAAATTGCCGCAAAAGAAAGAAATCCTTGAGGATGAGAGTATAACAGAGTCGGGAATGGACAGCCTTCATCACTATCTTGGCAGAAGCGGCTGTTTTCCTATCTACAAGAACACGGAGGTTACTTATTTTCCGCTTGGAGAAAATAAATTCGAGGCTATGCTTGAAGAACTGAAAAAGGCTGAAAAATTTATTTTTTTGGAGTATTTTATCATAGAGGAAGGAATGATGTGGGGAAGCATCCTCAAGATACTTGCGGATAAGGCGGCGGCAGGAGTAGATGTAAGAGTCATGTATGACGGGATGTGTGAGATAGCGCTGCTTACTTCGGATTATCCGAAAAGGCTTGCAAAACTGGGAATAAAATGCAAACCGTTTTCACGCATGCATCCGTTTATTTCCACCCACTACAACTATCGTGACCACAGGAAGATACTTGTGATAGACGGCAAGGTTGCTTTCAACGGAGGAGTTAACCTTGCGGATGAATATATCAATCAGAGAGAAGTGTACGGACATTGGAAAGATACGGCGGTAATGCTTAGGGGAGAGGCGGTGCAGAGTTTTACGCTCATGTTTCTGCAACTCTGGAACCTCATAGAGCCTAAGGTAAGCTGGGAGCAAGCGAATATATGTGAGGGAGTCAGGTCGGATGGCTTTGTTATGCCATTTTGTGACTATCCTCTTGACAGCGACAAGGTGGGCGAAAGTGTTTATATAGATATGCTGTACAGGGCAAAAAATTATATACATATAATGACGCCTTATCTCATACTTGACAATGAACTGGAAAATGCTCTGAAGTTTGCCGCTCAGAGAGGGGTTGACGTTAAGCTTATGCTGCCGGGAATACCTGATAAAAAGGCTGCCTATGCGCTTGCAAAGTCACATTATAAGACGCTTGTCAAGGCAGGAGTTAAGATATTTGAATACACTCCGGGATTTGTGCATGCAAAGGTGTTTGTGAGTGATGATGAAAGGGCGGTTGTCGGGACTATCAATCTCGATTATAGAAGTCTTTATCATCATTTTGAGTGCGCAACTTATTTGTACAGAGTTTCTGCTGTGAAAGAAATAGAAAGAGATTTTGAGGAAACACTTGATAAGTGCAGGGAAGTAACTCTTGAAACCATAAAAAATGAGAAGCTCTCATATAAGATACTCGGAGGTTTTATGAAGGTTATAGCTCCGCTGATGTAAATACAAGGCGATGACCGCCGGTAAATAAAGGCTGTAAGCGGTATAAACGGGCGGCTGAAAGAAAAAAGGGAAGAAGTTAATAAAAGTGCTTGCAATTTTACGGCAATGAATGTATTATATGTGTAGGCCTTAGCACTCAAATAAATAGAGTGCTAACAAACAGAAAAGTAAACAGCTTTCATATAAGGAGGAATTACAATGAAGTTAGTACCATTAGGCGACAAAGTAGTATTAAAGCAGATAGCGGCGGAAGAAACCACAAAGTCGGGAATTATCCTGCCTGATCAGGCACAGGAAAAGCCGCAGCAGGCTGAGGTTATAGCAGTAGGTCCGGGAGGAGTTATCGACGGCAAAGAAGTGGTAATGCAGGTTAAAGACGGCCAGAAGGTTATTTATTCTAAATATGCAGGAACAACAGTAAAACTTGAAAATGAGGAGTACATTATAGTTAAGCAGTCCGATATACTTGCAGTTGTAGAATAATGAAATAAATACCAATAGTTTAATGTTAAGGAGAAAGAAAAATGGCAAAAGAAATTAAGTTTGGCACAGATGCCAGAAAAGCACTTGAAGCCGGTGTAAACCAGCTTGCAGATACAGTTAGCGTAACCCTCGGACCAAAGGGAAGAAATGTGGTTCTTGACAAGAGTTACGGCTCTCCGCTGATTACAAACGACGGAGTTACCATTGCAAAAGAGATAGAGCTTCCCGATGCTTTTGAAAATATGGGAGCACAGCTTGTAAAAGAGGCGGCTACAAAGACCAATGATGTGGCGGGAGATGGTACAACTACAGCGACTGTGCTTGCGCAGGCGATGATAAATGAAGGAATGAAGAACCTTGCTGCGGGAGCTAACCCTATAATTCTCAGAAAGGGTATGAAAAAGGCTTGCGAGTGTGCGGTAGAGGCTATTTCCAAGATGAGCTCCCCTGTGGACGGTAAATCTCATGTACAGAGAATAGCAGCTATTTCAGCAGGAGATGATGAGGTAGGAACTCTTGTTGCGGACGCTATGGAAAAGGTAAGTAAGGACGGTGTCATAACCGTTGAAGAGAGCAAGACCATGAAGACTGAGCTTGACCTTGTAGAGGGTATGCAGTTTGACAGAGGCTATGTATCAGCTTATATGTGCACAGATATGGACAAGATGGAGGCTGTGCTTGACAATCCGTACATCCTCATTACAGACAAGAAGCTCAGCAACATACAGGATATACTTCCGCTCCTTGAGCAGATAGTACAGCAGGGAGCAAGGCTTCTCATAATAGCGGAAGATGTTGAGGGAGAGGCGCTTACAACCTTGGTTATCAATAAGCTTCGCGGGACTTTCAATGTTGTAGCGGTTAAGGCTCCGGGCTATGGCGACAGAAGAAAGGAAATGCTTCAGGATATAGCTATACTTACAGGCGGACAGGTTATTTCAAGCGAAGTAGGTCTTGAGCTTAAAGATGCTACATTAGACCAGCTTGGACGCGCAAAGAGTGTAAAAGTTCAGAAGGAAAATACAATAATAGTAGACGGGGAGGGTAACTCTGACGACATTAAGTCAAGAGTGGCTCAGATTAGAACCCAGATAGAGGAAACCACCTCCGATTTTGACAGAGAGAAGCTTCAGGAAAGACTTGCAAAGCTTGCGGGCGGTGTTGCGGTTATAAGAGTAGGAGCAGCTACAGAGGCTGAAATGAAAGAGAACAAGCTTCGTATGGAAGATGCCCTTGCAGCTACAAAGGCTGCTATAGAGGAAGGTATTATAGCAGGCGGCGGTTCGGCATATATCCACGCTACAAAGGAAGTGGAGAAGCTTGCCGACACTCTTGAGGGAGATGAAAGAACAGGAGCAAGAGTTGTGCTTAAGGCTCTGGAGTCGCCTCTCTTTAAGATTGCCGCTAATGCGGGACTTGAGGGCGCAGTTATAATAAACAAGGTAAAAGAAGGCAAGGCAGGCTTCGGCTTTGACGCGCTTAAGGAAGAATATGTAGATATGGTAAGTGCGGGAATACTTGATCCTGTAAAGGTAACAAGAAGTGCATTGCAGAATGCGACAAGTGTGGCAAGCACATTGCTTACAACAGAAAGCCTTGTTGCAGATATAAAAGAACCGGCAGGCGCAGCTCCGGGAGGAATGGGCGCACCGGGAATGGGAATGATGTAACGCAATAAACTCCGAATAAAGAAAGTGCTTCGGCAGAAAGCAAGCTTGCTTGCGGTACTGCCGAAGCATTTTACTCGTAGCGGTTTGAGGAGTGCGGAGCAGGAAGCACTCCGAGAGATTATTTCGTTACGGGCGTTTTCCGTCTATCCTATCTCAAATTCCGCTGCCTCACCGAACGCTTCAAGACGGTATTTGCCGGGAGTAAGGCGTTCTTTAAGCCTGACGGAATTTTCGTTTGAGCGGTGTGCATAAAGAGTAGTTTTATGCCCGGAGGATTTTTCGTAGAGAGGAGCGCTCTCCCCATCTTTGTAAAGGCGGATAACAGCTTCCGTTATCATTTCTTCATCAGTACCGTTTGCAAGGCGGAAGCAGAGATAATCCTCATAATACGAGTAAACCGACAAGACAATTTCTCCATCGTTAAGGTCATATGGCGGTGTATAATCCGTTTTCCTAGCACTGTCATGAATCCGAAGCCCCGGAAGAAGCGCCGCATTTTTTACATACCTGTCCAATATTTCATCAAGTTCCCTCAGCTTGTAAGAATATTTTTCAGGATAATACTGAGATGAGAATGACACGCGGTCTGTTTCAAAGTCGAAGCTGTAGCTGTAGCTCGCACCGTCGGCAACGGACATAGTGGTAAACTGCTTATTATGCCAGTTTTTCATACGGTATTTGGCAAATACCGCTTTTAATTCGTTAAGTATTTCTTTGTCGACAAGATATTCTTTTACCGTACCGTCATCGTTGTGCTGTCCGCGCCGTTTGAAAGTAACAAGAGCGTTGTCCTTTCCGTATTCCTGTACCGACTCGGAATACGAGCTTCCAAGCATATCCCCGCCGCTGCTGTATTGATACCTTTCAAGCTTTTCTTTTTCAATTCCCGAAAACTTTCCGAATAAATTCATAAACATAGGTATACCCCCTGTAACCTTATTTTTATGCCGGCAGAAAACTTCTCCGTAGTTCTTGGCAAATAAAAAGCCTACTGCAGGATGTGCAACGACACGGAAAGGAAGCTGCCGGGTATGTCGAATCCGCTCGGTTCAACTCTCTTTTTCTAAAATATTTGCCTGTATTATACCATTTTTAAGGTGTTTTTTCTACTGTAGGGATTTCTGTTTGCCGCTCGGTATGGATAACGGAAAGAATAGTATAGCGGGGGGCAAAATGAATATTTTGTGTTTAAATATCTCTATCACTTGACATAAATTCACTAAAAGTGTGATAATATCCGCAGTACATATAAACCACCGCAAAAGAAGGAGAAGACTATGGAAAATTTTGTACACTCGATACCTACCGAATTGTTTTTTGGAAAAGGAGCAATTTCAAATCTTAGCGCTGCGCTTGACAGATTCGGCAAGAAGGTGCTGCTTGCCTACGGGGGAGGCTCTATTAAAAAAATAGGACTTTATGACGAGGTTATGAAAATTCTTGGAGAGGGAGGCTTTGAGGTTGTCGAATGCGACGGAATAGAGCCTAATCCGAGGATAGAATCGGTAATAAAAGGTGTAAGACTTTGCAAGGAAAATAATATAGATGTAATACTTGCAGTAGGCGGAGGAAGCACTATAGATTGTGCAAAAGCCATAGCCTCGGGAGTATTTTATGAGGGAGATGACCTTTGGGATATGGTTAAGTCGCCTACCGGATTGAAAAAGTCGCTGCCGCTTGTAGATGTGCTTACGCTCAGCGCAACAGGCTCGGAGTTTGACGGGGGAGGAGTTATCAGCAATATGGCAACCAATCAGAAGCTTGGCGCTATGTATACCTATCCTGCGGTTTCAATCTGCGATCCTACATATACATTTTCGGTATCAAAATATCAGACGGCTGCCGGCTCTGCAGATATTATGAGCCACATATTTGAAGGATATTTTTCAAGAACGGATGATGTGGATATGTCGGACGGAATTGCGGAAACAACACTTAAGACAGTTATAAGAAATCTGCCTACAGCACTTAAAGAGCCGGATAACTACAGCGCAAGGGCAAATCTTATGATGGCATCCTCGGTAGCCTGTTCGGGTATACCTCAATATGGTAAACTGGGTACAGGCTGGCCTTGCCATGGAATGGAGCATGAACTGTCCGCTTACTACGACATAACCCATGGAGTGGGGCTGGCTATACTTACCACCCGTTGGATGAGATTTATATTAAAGAAGGATCCGTCAGTTACGGCAAGATTTGCAAAATTTGCACGCAATGTATGGGGAATCACGGAGGGAAGCGATGCGGAACTGGCAATAAAGGGAATAGAGGAACTCGAAAAATTCTTTAATGAGGCAGGTATCCCCGGCAACCTTACCGAACTCAATATTGATGAAACGCATTTTGAGGCTATGGCGGCACATGCAAACAGAAACGGCAGCTTGGAAAACGCGTATGTTCCGCTTACAAATGCAGACATAGTCGAAATCTACAAGGCTTGCTTGTAACAGGTTAATTGATAAAATCAGGCAGTTGTGATATAATTAAGCAATCGGATTTTATATTGAAGGAGGTGTGATATGTATCCGCAAATTTGGCTGGTCATCTTTGTTATACTGGTTATAGCAGAGGTTTTGACTATGGGACTTACAACTATATGGTTTGCGCTGGGAGCGTTGGCTTCTTTTGCAGTCAGCCTCTTTTCGTCACAGCTTTGGCTTCAGATTGTTGTGTTTCTGGTAGTTTCGCTCATAGTTCTTATATTTTACAGACCGTTGGCGGTTAAATATGTCAATTCAAGGAGCGAAAAAACAAATATAGATGAGTTGATAGGGAAAGAAGGCAGAGTTACCGAGAAAATAGACAATTTCGGTCAGACCGGAAGAATTTTGTTAAACGGGATGGACTGGGCAGCCAGGGCAAAAGTCGACGGAATCGTTATAGAAGCCGACACCATTGTCAGAGTGAAGGAAGTAAAGGGAGTTAAGCTGATAGTAGAGCCTGCCCTTGATATTTACACAAAAGAAGAACAGTTATAAATCGGAAAACCTAGAAAGAGGTATTTTATGGGAGATATTGTTACATTTTTCACGCTTGCGATACTTGCGATCATAATCATTCTTATTTTTGCATCTTGCATAAAGATTGTTCCGCAGGCGAATGCTATGGTCATTGAAAGGCTCGGGGGATATCAGGATACATGGAATGTAGGCATACATATCAAGCTTCCTTTCATAGACAGGGTTGCAAAAAGAGTTACCCTGAAAGAGCAGGTGTGTGACTTTGCTCCGCAGCCTGTTATTACAAAGGATAATGTTTCTATACGGATTGATACGGTTATATTTTATCAGATAACAGATCCTAAGCTTTAT
>JBHADN010000003.1:0-10690 GCA_041855085.1 Catonella sp. | reverse complement strand
TCCTTGATGATATTGTCTGCGGTTTTATACTTTCCGCCGATATCATAACCTTCAAATTTGTAAAGATCTCTATGAAGCTGCAGGATTATATTCGGTCTTATCGAAATATAATCGTGGTTTTCATGGATTGTATTAAGCACATCCCTGTATCCGGCAATCTCTCTCTCATTTCTCGTCTTGGGAGTAGTTTTATCCTTAACAAGTGCTTTCAATCTGTCATCGGAAGTATAGATACCTTCAATCTTGTTGGATGCCTCGGTACTCTGAATCTTGGCTATCTCGACAAGTTGTGTCAGCGTATCTGCCTTCGCTTCTATAAAAAGTGACTGTTCGCCTTTATACTCATGAATCTGCGTAAGCAAAGCCACGATTTCCGGCGTCAGTAGTTTTTCCCACTTTTTACTGTAATCAAAATTTCTCATTTCAATATCCTCATTCAAACATCAATTCACTCATAATAGGCTGTAATGATGTATTTAAATAATAACACCTATTATACTCATTGTCAATTCTAACTACATCAATTTACTCAAAAATGATGTAGTTGAGCAGTTGATGAAATAGTGCTATTAAGGGAACAAAAAATAATCAGAGTATACAAACGATAAAGGAGATATTCGGCTGTACAGTTCAAAAGAACTATGAGTACTGTGAATATCCCCTTGCTTTTATTATAGTTTTATTATATCTAAAAAGTCAAATACCGTATTTAAGCACCTGTGACAGATGTACTTCCTAGTATTCCTTTTCCTCTATCTTTACCCCGCTTACGAGGTCATAAGAAATCATTCTCTCATATGTAGAAGGGATGATATAGAGGTAATCCCCGATAAAAAGCCCGCGGCTTCCATATGCATCGTAAATATCGGTTGTAAACTCGTATCTGAGCTTCTCAAAAAATCCCTTTTCCTTGTCATAGCCATACACGACATATCCGATTGCCTGTTCGTCATTGTAGGCTGTATAAGAAAAGCCTATGAAGTTTTTCTCCGGATTTATCAGTATAGCTCTTCTGTTATGCTCCGCCTCCGAATAACTTCCCGAATATTTTCCATCTCCAAACACCTTTTTCGCAATTTCTTTAAGCGCAGTCGGATCTGAAATGTCAAACATAGAAAGCTTAAGTCCCTGAACCCTGCCTGTATTTTCATCCGCCTCCTGCCCTAAGCCGAACAGAAGTCCATCTCCGAAGCTGTGCATATATTCGGAAAATCCCGGAATTTTCAAATATCCAAGAATTTTAGGATTATTTACATCACTTACATCTGCGGCAAAGAGGGGATCTGTCTGTCTGAAAGTAACAAAATAAGCCATATTTCCCATAAATCTTGCAGACTTTATGTACTCTCCTTTTGCCAAATCCTCTATTTTTCCTGTTACCGTCAAATCCTTATCCAATATATACAGCGCATTTGAGCTGCTCTCCTGAGAATCATTCTCCTGAATAACCATATTAAAAAGGCTGTCATTATTCTCCTCGGTTGTCACAAGCCTCAGGTATCCGTTGTACTCGTCAAGCGAAAAGTCGTTGTGAAGGCTTCCTTTGACCTTACCTCCGGCAACAGGCTCCAATATACCGTTTTTGTAGGAATATTTCAATATTGAGGTTTCCTCTTTTATATAATCTGTATTCCAAAAATAAATATTGTCTTCACTTACATATATATTATCCGCCGAATCCATAATTACTTTTGAGGAGATAAGTTTTTCCGGCGATTTTATATCTATGGCTGTTACCACCACATAGCTGTCACCATACGAATAGTCCGGTACATATACCGAAGTTACGGGAACTGCCTTTCCGTCTACCGAAGGGTTCCTCTTTACAGAATCTTCCTCTATAACCCCGTTTACACCTCTATACAGATACATACCGCTGAATGAACTTGAAAATGTATAAATTATTCCGTCTTTCATTCTGGTGTTTGAAATGTATCCGTCCTGTGTATGCTCTGCTATATGTTTGGGATTTTCCCGGTCCGAAACATCATAAAAACTTATGACGGCTGAATTGTCGACTGTTGCGGCAATCTTTTCGTTATCGTATACGGTACTATAAGCATGTCTGTCACCAAATACAGCCAGAATACCGTCTTCAAGCATAATATCGTTATAATAATAGCTCATACCGTCCTTATCACGCGGCAGCTTTATTTCCGAAGTCTGCAACATCTTTCCGTTATCAGCCTCGACTATTCTGATAATCGACTTTACAGTTCCGTCTTCTTTATACTGCGTTCTGAGAGCATAGATATATTTACCGTCCGTCTTTACTACATCAGCCTCGTCTACTCCCTCAGTTCTCGTATTCGTCTTTGAATGGTCTGCCCCAACTGCCGCCACATCACCCTTGGCATTTTCCTGTACCATACCCTCGTACACCAGGCTTCCTTCTCTTCTTACGTATTCTTTTTCTCTTTTTGCTATCTTCTTTGCAAAATGGCTATACATTGCGTTATACGAAGCAAATTGCTTTAAACCCTTAATTTTTTTGATATTTTTAACCGTACTTTCAGTAGAGGCTATGCCTGCCACATTTTCCTGACCTGTCAATGTACTTCCTCTTTGTGGGCTCATAAACAATGCAAATGCCGCTGCGGCAGCACATGTGGAAGCTATCAGAGCTGTTAACCAGTTTTTCATCGTTCTCCTCCTTTTTACATTTTGTTCTGAAATGTTTTCCATTTCCAAAAGGCGTTTTTTTATGTTTTCAGGCTGTAAAGATTCCGGAAGTTCAACTTCTTCCATAAACATTTCTCCCAGCTTAAGCTCTACATCATCTCTTTTTTCCACTACAATCTTTACCTCCTTTCAGTCTTCAAGATATTCGGCAAGTTTCGCAAGCGCTCTCTTCTTTTTCGATCTGAGCGTAACGGGATTGATATGTAAAATATCTGCTATTTCTTCTCCCTTGTAGCCTCCGAGCACGGAAAGACACACTATAAATCTCTCTTCGTTGTTCAGCGTCATAAGCATCTCCTTCAGCCCTAACCTCCAAAAGCCGTCCGGACGCGCTTCTTTGGAAGCCATACTGTCGGAAACCCTTGCTATATCTTCTGTAGTTTCAACTCTGTTTATGGCATATTCCTTAAGTTTTCTCCTGCATTTGTTTACCAATATTTTCATTATCCAGTTTCTAAAAAGCTTTTCATCCCTTAACTGTTCCATCTGCGAAAATGCATCAAGGGCAGTTTCAGAAACCGCATCCTCCGCATCCTCCTTGTTTTTCAGAAGATACAGTGCAAACTTATACAGGTCTTTCACAGCTTCGCTATAAAGCCTTGTAAATATTTCTGCATCCTTTACCATAATCTTTCCTCACCTGAAAACTGTTTCATATATAATGTGTATCTTTATATGAAAAATGTTGCATGAAAAATTGAAATTTATTTTTCATACAACACTTTTCTGCCCTCCAACCGAGATGCCCCTCTTAAATCAACGGTCTACATTTCCTTACTCATTATAAAATATCCAAGCCTTTTATAGCCCCTCTTTTTATAAACTTCTATTGCTCCCTCGTTTTCCTCTTCTACCTCAAGCTTATATCTTACCGCTTTTCCTGCATATTTTTCTTCCAGATATTCAAAAAAGCTGCTTCCTGCTCCTCTGCCTCTGTATTCCTCGCTTACAAACAAGTCCTCTATCCAAAGGCAAAGTCCTCCGTACTCTGTAGTGTAGCTCAATGAAACCATGGCATATCCCACAAGCTTTCCGTCTTCCTCAAAAACATAGCCCTCTACATAGGGCAGCTCGCTCGTTGCGGCATCTATGTTTCTGTAAAGCACCTCGTCTTCCGCGGTATGTATTACCGCAGCCGAATCAAAAAACACCCTCATAAGCCCGAAAACTTCTTCTCTGTCCTTAGCTTCAATATTCCTTATAATCAATCTTATTTCCTCTTTCTACAGCATACAGGCTTCATCAAGTGTTTTCCCGTATGCCGGCATAAACTCAGTCATAAAAATCTTAACTTCCTCAAGTTCCAATGCGTTTACCGCCTCAAATACCGCCTTTTCCGCCTGTACGAACTCATTGTTGCCCGCTTTTCTCTCTTCTACACATTTTATGCAGGCTGAAATCTTGTCCGCTCCTTTTACGAGCCGTCTTTCGTACCCATACTTGTCGGTTGGCTCTAAAAGCTCCGCGTACTCCTCCCTGAAGTCCTCCGGCAGTATTGAAAGCAGCCTGTCACAGGCTTTATGCTCTATCTCCTTATAGGTTTCCTTTATATTGCTGTTGAAATATTTAACGGGCGTGGGCATATCCCCTGTTATAATCTCCGTTGCATCATGAAAAATCCCCATAAGTGCCGCTCTT
The DNA here is from genome assembly GCA_041855085.1 of Catonella sp. Lineage (GTDB taxonomy): Bacteria > Bacillota > Clostridia > Lachnospirales > Lachnospiraceae > Catonella. The sequence goes on along the minus strand of JBHADN010000003.1, from coordinate 6,370 downwards.
TCAGCATTCAAATCTTTGCCGAGCCGCTTATTTCCTATCATGCAGAGTGCATGTGCAATCATTGCGACTTCAAGCGAATGCTCGCTCAGATTTTCTTCCCTTGAATTTCTCATAAGTGCCCAGCGATTTATGTATTTAAGCCTTGACATCATCGCAAAAAATGAATAATTATTCTCCATATTACTTCAACCCTATAACCTTAGCTACGACATTGTACTTATACAAGAGGCTTAAAAAGCCGTTTTCATTTATCTGCCGCATTCCCTCCTGCACCAATGGCCTGTCAATAAACACCAGCATAACGGTAAAAATTATCCACACCACTATCAGCCCCTTAAAAAATCCCGCTATACTGCCTCCAAGACGGTTTATTTCATTTAAAACAGGCAGCTTGCTTACTATATTGAGCAGTCTTCCCAAAACAAAGAGCCCCGTGCTCAATATAAGATATACCGCTACAAATGTGCCGGAGTTAATCACTATTCCCGTAAGATGTACAGCCACCCTGCGGTTTACTTCTTTCTGCAGGTCCTCCTTCGCCTTTACCAGCTTTTCATTGGTGAGGATGTCCGAAATCAGCTTATCTACCACCTTCTCTCCGCCTATAAGAGCTGTGGGCACATAAACTTCTTCCGTTCCGACCGTTATCTTCGTTTCCGACTTCTCTTTTTCCTCTCCGGCTTCCTCATCATTTTTCTGATAGTTTTCCAAAGACTTCTCTATCTTATCGGATATGTAGTTAAATATTTTTTCATTGTTTCTAAGCTGATTGCTTATAACCGGCGATATGACCGTTCCCACCAGAAGCACCACTATAGACGAAAACAGACTGAACACGGTCCTTACCAAGCCTCTCCTGTTACCCTCATAAATAAATGCCGTAAATATCCCCAGCACTAAAATTAACATAAAATATGACATATACTCCACTCCTACTTTTTGAGCCTTATTACCTCCAGCTTTTTCCCTGTTACCACAAAGTAACTTTCCGACTTTTCTGTTGGCTGTATCGAAAATATTTTTTCGCTGAATCTTCCCCTGTATTTTTCACTTCCATCTTTGTTAAATATTATACAATTGGTGTCTGAATACAGTATTACCTCTCCGGAATTGTATCTTATTCCTTTCGGATTTATCTCCACAGCCGTTTCAAAGCTCTGTTCTCCGTCCATATCCATAGCATACAATTTAAAACTGCCACCGTCATCACCTGCACTTGACAAAAATGCGATGCCGCTCTTATTCTCTGAAAGCTTTGCCACCTTATCTGAAAGCTTATACTCCCACAGCAGCTCAGGAGCTCTCTTCGCACCGAATACGATTATACTCTTATCTCCAAATGCAGCCACCGTGTCATTATCCATAAACTTCAGCTTAGGAAATATAGTGTCCTCATACGGAAAAATTCCGACTATCCTGTCTGCATTTGAATTTTCGCCCATCTTATCAAAATTGTAAAATGTAAGGGTACTCTTAATCTTTCCCGCATTGCTCTTTATATACTCCGTAACAAGCTTTGAGCCGTCCTGCGAAATAGCAAGCGACAGCGCATAGCCGTCATCCTTTGCATAGGTCTTTATTTCAGCTTTCAAGCTGTCGTTTTTGTCAAAAGGGTTTATGAGGTGTATGCTGTTTCCCTCATTTTCCTGCATAAGCACCGCTATCTCCCCCTGCTCCGAGGTATCCGCAAGCATTATGTCGGAAGCCATATCGAGAGTAACCTGCGTAATCGGTTGAGTTTTATGATTGGCCACCAGCAGGGTTCTTCCCCCGATATCCGCGGCAACTATAATTCCGTTGTTCACAACCACCTTCGGATTTTTCATATTGAGAGCTGCGCTCCACTCTATCTCGCTGTTGTCATTGTAGATAGAAATTCCCTCTCCGTTATAGCAGATAAGCTTGCCCAAATCCTCTACATATCCGGTATCAGTGCTGAATTCCTTGCTTATCCCCGAAGTAAGGTCATACCCCGTATAGTTGCTGTCTGCGCCGAAATAGCTGTAAGCTACTGCCGCTGTCACAATAACCGCCGCAACTGCAACCGCCGCCTTAATCCACCGCCTTTTACCGTTTTTAACGGATTCGACCTTCTCTGCCGCCCCTGCCCTGTCATCCGCAGCGTAGGAACTGTCATTATTATTTTCCGACATCACTTAACTGCCTCTCTAATTTCGGTTTTTGGCTGTTTATAAAGTTCCAATATCTCCGCTATCGTAGCTGCCGCATTTTCTCCGCTTATTTCAAGCATTCCGGAAAGGGTATCCACATTTACATTCTCTTTTCCCAAAAATGCCTCATAGTTTTCCGCCACCCATATCGTTCTCTGCTTCACATAGCCCCTTATCCCGGAGAGCTCCGCCGTTATGCTTTCAAGTTTCTGCCTGTATCCGTCAAGCTCCGCCTGATTTACATTTTTTATCTCTTCGGCAATCGTAAGCTTCGTGTTCTCGTCAAAAACTCTTAATGACTCTCTCCTCTTTGCAATAAGCTCATCAAGCTGCAGCTTCAAATCATTAAGTTGGGCATTATAGCCTTCAAGTCCGTACTTCGTGTCATCATTGTCTTTCTTTATGTTGCGGCTTATTCTTGCCGCTACTCTTTTATTATTTCTTATTTTATTTCTGAAATTATTACCGCTTGCTATAACATCCTTGTACTTTGTCTTTGATGCGGCATATATGCGCAGATAAATTCCTCCGAAGATAAGCACGGACAACAGGTAAACAAGCACTATAAGAAATATCTGTGTACGCTCTAAGAGAAAATACCACACCGCCGTAGGTACTGCGGCAAAAAACAGCACGAAAGCAAGCAGGCATACAAGTACATCTCTCAAGCTGCTTGGCATAAAAAGGGCATAATACAACTCAGAATTAAAAAATAAAGGCGTCTTTGTCTGTTTAAATAATTTTTTTGCCTCCTCTTTTATCATCTTGTTGTCGGCTATAAAGCTTGCCGTTTCTTCGCTTATGCGCTCGGAAACCTTGCTGCTTCTGTACTTTTCCCGTTTCCCGCTTACCTTCTTCACAAGAGAATTAAGCTTGCTCTCCTCGCTGTCAAAGGTGGCTGCTATTTCTTCGCGCCTTTTTTTCGTTACCTCAGCTATCTCCTTAGCTACGGTTTTCTCCTTATCCTGAAGCAGCTTTTCCGTTTCATCTTCGAACACGGACAACTCCGCTTCTCTGCTTCTGCTGTTTTCAAGGTCTTTTACTTCGTCATATATTCTTTGCAGAGTTTCTCTGCCCTCCCCCAATATATTAACAGCCATACCTGACTCCTTTCAAAAAAACTTAAATTTTCTTACTTTTTTAACAATTTGAACACAAACAAAACACAATTAGCCCGTATAATCATGATTGTAGATGAAGACAAGTTTCCCCAAAAGAAATACTTCATCTTCCCCCTCTCATTTGATGTGGAGCTGCTGTACCGAGTACAGCAGCTCCGCTATTGTTTTTTGTTATGAAACTCCCTCGAATTTCATAGCAAAAAACAACAGTATGCGCACGAATGCGGAATGAAATCGGTAATTCACATCCGCATTCGGCGCAGAAAAGAGTCTAGGGCGACTCTTATTATTATAAAACAGTTCTGCCTACAAAGGCACGGAGCAGCGTTACTTCATCAATATTTTCAAGGTCGCCTCCCACAGGAACTCCGCTCGCTATTCGTGTAACTTTTATCCCCGTAGGCTTTATAAGCTTGCTTATGTACATAGCGGTAGTTTCTCCTTCAAGGCTTGAGCCTGTAGCTATAATAACTTCTTCAATATCATCTCTCGAAAGCCTTACCATGAGTTCTTTAAGCTTTATGTCCGACGGCCCTATGCCCAGCATCGGAGAAATTACTCCATGCAGTACATGATAAACCCCTTCATATTTCTTAGTCTTTTCATAAGCTGCCAAATCCCTTGCATTTTCAACCACCATTATCATATTGCGGTTTCTGTCCTTATCCGAACATATAGGACAAAGTTCCGCATCTGTAAGTGTATAACACTCCTTACAGTAGCGTACTTTCTCCTTTGCATTTTTTATTGCAGCCGCAAGCGCCTCTACATTTTCTTTCGGCATACCTATAATATGAAATGCAAGCCTTCCCGCCGTCTTAGGCCCGATGCCCGGAAGCTTTGCCAGCTCTTCAACCAGCTTATTTACCTGTTTTCCATAGTAATCCATTTAGAACGGAAATCCTCCGCCGAAGCCCCCAAGTCCTCCCGTTATCTGCCCCATAGACTCGTTTGAAGCATCCTCAACCTTGCGCAGCGCTTCTCCTACTGCTGCCGCTACCAAATCCTCCAATGTTTCTATATCTTCCGGATCTACCACCTCTTCCGCAAGCTTTACTCCGAGCACTTCTCTCTTTCCGTTCAATGTCACGCTCACAACTCCGCCGCCCGCAGTCCCGATAAATTCCTTAGCTTCCATTTCTTTCTGTTTTTCTTCCATCTGGCGCTGCATACGCTGTGCCTGCTTCATTATATTTCCCATTCCTCCCGGAATACCTCCGCCCGGAAATCCGCCTTTTTTAGCCATGTTCTTAAATCCTTTCTTCTCCTTACACATTCTTACGATACAGATATTATCGTACCTTTCTAGTTTATCCCATACAAACGGTACATGTCAATAACTGCTTGAGAGCAGTATAACACAAAAAAACAGCAAACCTGCAGATTTACTGTTCTTTCGTACACAGGCACGCCTGCATCATTAAATTTCCTTTACAAGTTCTGTCACAAAACCTACGGTATTTTCTATTGCCATCATCTCAAACTCACTGTAATCCATCTTTGCACTTCCGTCAGCCTTGTCGGAAATAGCCCTCACTATAAGAAACGGGATATTGTTTAAATATGCCGTATGTGCTATTCCCGTACCCTCCATCTCGGTGCAGTATCCGCCGAATTTCTCTACAAGCCACTTCTTCTTTTCATCCGTACTCACAAACTGATCTCCGCTTACTACCCTGCCTATGAAAGCATTTATCCCCGGATTAACCCTGCGGCAAACTTCCTTTGCTTTCTTTGCAAGCTCCTCATCAGCTACAAATACCGAGGTAGCCATACGGGGTATTACCCCCTCCTTATAGCCGAAGCCCGTTACATCGAAGTCGTGATGAAGTGCATCCTTTGAAATGACGATATCTCCTATATTCAGCTCACTATACAGCGCTCCCGCCACTCCGGTATTTATAATCAGGGTTACATTGTAATCATCTGCTAAAATCTGGGTACACACCGCGGCATTTACCTTTCCTATACCGCTTCTTACTATGACCGCATCCTTGTCCGAAAGCCTTCCGCTTACAAAGGTCATCCCCGCCTTTACTTTAGATTCTGTATCCTCCATCCTCTCTTTAAGCTTGGCAACCTCTTCTTCCATTGCTCCGATTATACCTATAACCATCTATATTCTCCTAAAATTTAATTGAAAGCCTTGTCAAACCATCCGTTTCTTCCCTTGCCTGCCGCCTGATACTGCTCCAGCGACTTCTCATTAAGGTAGCTGATTACCTCCTCCGGCAGGGTAATCTTATATAATTCGGTATCTCCGTCGGCATTTATTATGCTCATGTAGTTTTCATCTGCGGTGGTAAAACAGCTTATTCTCGCCACTCCCTCATAAAATCTGTCCAGACTGTCCACAAATTCCAACATAAGCCCGTAGCTGTCCCTTTTGGATATGGAGCTGAAATCCGAACGGGTTGCCGGCACTCCCGTTATCTCTCCCTCCTGCATAAGAGTTATCAGCTTTTCGGTATCATCCTGTTCAAGTACATAGCCAAGTTCCACGCCTTTTTTGTCGGGACCTATGCCTGTTACCTTTGTTTTGGTAACTTCCTTTGCAAAAAACACCTCTTCCATCTTAACCGCACCGGCAAGCTCCGCGCTCTCCAGCGTAAACTCAAGTGTAAGCTGCACTTCCTCTTTCTTTCTGCCGCTTTCACAGGCTGACAAAAAAGTGAAGCAAAAAATAAGTCCAAATACCGTTAATATTCTTCTGTTCACAATAAAATACCTCCTCCTTGCCGAATCATTCCACGAGTTTGATACACGCCTTGTTCTTTCCCGTGTTTTTCGCCTCATACAGCATCTCGTCCGCCCTTCTCATTATATAAGACTTCTTAGGAGTGTTTAATTTAATGGAAACCGCAGCCCCTATACTTATTGTAAGCTTTTTATATGTGCCTTTCTCATTTTCTATATTAAGCTCATATACTTCCTGCCTTATCTTTTCAACCATATCGCTAATCTCTTCAAGGCTGAGTCCTATACACGCTCCTATGAACTCCTCTCCTCCGAAGCGGGCGGCTATCCCCCTGTTGGCACCTATATTTTTATTTATGACATCCGCAACCTTTTTAACAC
>JBHADN010000002.1:0-2651 GCA_041855085.1 Catonella sp. | reverse complement strand
CATAGGCTGACTTCCTCATTTCATCATACTCTCTCATGGAAAGATTATCGTTTGCAAGCTTTAGAAATTCCTTCTCAAAAGTACTTTTGTCATAATCAAGGTTGAAATTAACCTCCAGATTAAGAGATGACGGAATATATTTTTTACTGTTTAAATCCATGCTGACATAATAGCTTGCAAACTTATCAAGATATTTCGCATTCTGTACAACTATTTCAAAACTTTCAACCGCTAAATTACCCGGTACATGGTTTTTTACCGTATTTGCTATATACTTCTCCCCATTTAATATCAGCTCTCCCTCAGGCAGGATATTGCTGTTATTGGCAGAGATCAGGACTTCATTTGCAGAAAGCTTTTCATTAGAGGAAAACTCCTCGTTATATGACTCCAAGGTTGTAAAGATAAGGTAAACCACCTTTCCTGCATTCATATTTTCCCTTGTAAGCGGCAGAAATTCATTTTCGGCAAGCACGGCAGGCGCCATACATTCAAGCCTTTTGTACATATCGCTTATATTTTCTTTACTGCCTGCCGCCTTATAAACAATGCCGGTTATAAGCGCTTCCTCCTTTTTGTAGTTGTCCACCGCTATCTCTCCGTTTTCGCCGCCCGCAGATATGCTGTACTCTCTGTGTATGGAGGTGTTAACTACCGCTTCGATACCTCCGTATATTGAAAGTGTGGCAGCAAGGGTAATTATTACACCCGTACTCAGTATGGTTATGGATGCAAGCCCTGCTGCACTGCTCTTCATACGATAAAGCATACCGGAAACTGCAAGAAAATTTTTGTCCTTATAGTAAAATCCTTTATTATTCTTCTGTATTTTAAGTATAAATATTGAAAATGAGATAAACAAAATATATGTTGCAAATATAACTAAAACCGCTGCAAAAAAGAAGAATAAAAGGCTTTGCATTGTTCCCTCTATGGTAAGTGCTATGCCGTAGCCCGCCATCAAAAAAATAATCCCCACAGCAAGCAAAAATATTCTGTTTTTAGGTTCGCCCTCTCCCCTGTGCTCTCTTCCTAAAAGTTCTACAGGAGATGCATTTCTTATAGACAGGGCATTTATAAGATACATAACAATAAACAAAAATACCGTATAAACAAGGGTTATTATCATAGCGGTTCGTGAAAACGGATAATCCATTATAGTTCCTGTAGTATCCGCAAGCAGTCTGTTAAGACCTAAAAATGCAATTTTACCGAATATAAAGCCCCCTACAATTGCGATTACGGCTATGAGCGAATAATTAAAAATATGCTCTATAAAAATAATTTTTCTTATATGCTTTTTCTCAAGTCCCAGTATTCCATACAGAGCAAACTCTTTATTTCTTCTTTTTATCAAAAATCTGTTTGCATAAAGCACAAATACAAAGGTAAATATAAACGATATTCCTATGCCCATATTTATGACTAACGGAAGATTTTTATGTCTGGTAAGCACATATTCATTCTGTAAGAGTGAGGACATAATGTTAAATAAAATAAGCATAATCCCCGTTGAAAGTATAAACGGTATTTCAAGATATCTGTTTGCTTTTATATTTCTGAGCGCAAACCCTGTGGAAAGCTTTATATTCATAATGTCACCTTCTTACTCAGCATAGTCTGTGAATTGCTTATTCTCTCCATAAAGACTTCCGTATTTTCGCCGTTTCCCTTATACAGCTCGTGATATACCACACCGTCTTTTATGAATAGCACTCTGTTTGCATAAGCCGCCGCTCTCAGAGAATGGGTTACCATAAGTATGGTCTGTCCGGCTTCATTTATTTTGTTGAAAAGTTTAAGTGTAGCTTCGGTCGATGCCGAGTCGAGAGCCCCCGTCGGTTCATCCGCCAGCAGCAGCCCCGGATTTCCTATTATTGCTCTTGCGATGGCTACCCTCTGCTTCTGACCTCCCGAAACCTCATAAGGAAACTTTGTTAAGATTTTATCTATACCTAGGATTTCCTTTACATTTTCAAGTTTTTCTTCCATTTCCTTATATGTTTTACCGGACAGCACCAAGGGTAAAAATATATTGTCTTTGTTTGAAAACTGGTCCAAAAGGTTAAAATCCTGAAATACAAAGCCCAGTTCATTTCTCCTGAAGCCTGCTATTTCACTATCTTTAAGCAGTCCTACATTTTTACCTCTTATAAACACATTGCCGGAGGTCGCTTTATCAAGGGTTGCTATTATATTCAGCAGAGTGGTTTTCCCGCTTCCGGACTCTCCCATTATAGAGATAAATTCTCCCTCCCTTACAGAAAGGTTAATCTGTGAAAGAGCCTCCGTAATCACACTTTTAGTTTTATAGATTTTTTTGACATTTTCAAGCTTCAATACTTCCATCATTATCTCCTGTTTCTTCGTATTTTGTAAGTCTTTGCCGATTCATTTAATTTTCACCAAACAAAAACTAAGTATGAGCGGTACCGATATTCATCCCTTACGATGCATATAATAACACACATACTTAGTTACGGCATTTATTTAATATTACAGTTTTACGGACAATCTTACAAAAATGAAAGCTTGTACATACCGGTCTATTTGTTTAAATAATATCCTATTCCCTTTTTTGTCTGTATAAAGTCTTCCAGCCCTATCTCCGCAAGTTTCTTCCTGAGTCTTGCCATATTTACGGCAAGGGT
>JBHADN010000001.1:0-7274 GCA_041855085.1 Catonella sp. | reverse complement strand
TGTCGGGTAAAACTCTGCCCTTTGTACGGATAACAGCTTTGCAGGCATCTTCGATGTCACGGTAATTGCCGCAGGCGGTGGCTGCAAGCAGTGCGGCGCCGTAGCCCGGACCTTGCTCGGTTTCAGGTAAGGTAAGTTCAATATTTAATACATTTGCAAATATTTTCCGCCACAACGGACTTTTTGCACCTCCGCCGCAGAGCATGCTCGTAGTGATGTTTATGCCCATTTCTCGTGCGGCTTCAAGAGAATCTCTTATTCCGAAGGCAACACCCTCAAGCACCGCCTGTACCATATCCTTTCTGTATGTGTTCATAGACATGCCTATAAAGGCACTTCTTGCAAGAGCGTCATTATGCGGCGCTCTTTCTCCCATAAGATATGGAAGAAAATATACCTTATTTCTTCCGAGTTCACTTTCATCTATTTCAGACTGTTCTTTAGTATATTCGTTTGTATGGAGGATATTCTCAAGCCACCATTTGTTGCAGGATGCGGCGGAAAGCATACAGCCCATAAGATGATACTTTCCGTCGGAATGTGCAAACGCGTGCAGGGAATTATTGCTGTCGGTAACAAACTCCTCTGTAGGTATGAAAATAGTACCGGAGGTTCCAAGACTTATGTTGCAGGTACCGCTTCCGATAGTGCCCGTGCCGATTGCAGCGGCGGCATTGTCGCCTGCTCCCGCGATTACTCTTACATTCTTTCTAAGCCCGAGTTCGCCTGCAATCTCAGGCTTTAATTCGCCGACTATATCATAGCTTTCATAAAGAGCGGGAAGTTGATTGTCAGATATTTCACAAAGCTCGGTCATGTATCTGCTCCACCTCTTGTTTTTTACATCCAGAAGCAGCATTCCCGAAGCATCCGAATAGTCACAGGAATGCACTCCGGTCAGCTTATAGTTTATATAATCCTTGGGCAGCATGAACTTTTTTACTTTAGCCCAGAGCTTAGGCTCGTTTTTTTTCATCCAGAGAAATTTCGGAGCGGTAAATCCCGAAAAGGCTATATTTCCGGTATGCTCGGACAGAATCTCACGCCCTATGACGCTGTTAAGATATTCGGTTTCGGCTTCGGTTCTTCCGTCATTCCACAGAATTGCAGATCTTACCGGCAAGTCATTTTCATCAAGCATTACACTTCCATGCATCTGTCCGGCTACCCCTATACAGTCTATTTCATCCCTATTGAAGTCCTCTACAAGTTCCTTAATGCCTGAAACAACGGCAGAATACCAGTCTTCGGGGTTTTGCTCAGCCCATCCCGCCTGAGGAAAATATAGGGGATATTCTCTTGTAACTATATTTTTAATATTTCCGCCTTCATCCATCAAAAGAAGCTTGGCTGACGATGTTCCCAAATCTACACCTATATAAAGCATTTTGACCTCCATACACCGGTTATAAAACAGGATTTTTACATTTATGATTATAGCTGTATGTTACAGGGTAAGAAAATATAAAAACAGTTACAATAGTAACTATTTTTCAAAAATCCCAATGCTTATAATTAGGATAAATACCTAAAGTTAACTGATAATTGGATGGTGGGGTATATGGAAATGAAAAAAATTGTGGTAGCAGGACATGTTTCACTTGATATGACACCCGAATTTCAGACAGTTCATTCGGTGGGGTGCATAGGAGATGTTATTAAACAGGGGAAGCTCGTAAATGTCGGAAAGGCGAATATTGCTCCCGGCGGCTGTGTAACCAACACGGGACTGGCGCTGAAAAAATTCGGGGCGGATGTAAGCCTTATAGCAAAGGTAGGAAAGGATGAGTTTGCGGCTATCCTTTACGACAGGTATCGAAAGGCGGGAGTAGAACCGGATTTTATAGTGAGTGAAAAAGACACGACATCATACACTATAGTACTTGCTCCAAAGGGATGTGACAGGGCATTTTTACATGATACCGCGGCGAACAACAGTTTTGTGGAGGCGGACATTGATTACGATATAGTAAAAAAAGCGGGGCATTTTCACTTCGGCTATCCTACTCTTATGAAAGAATTTTACAGAGAGGATAAGAGCGAACTTAAAAATATGTTTCAGAGAGTAAAGCGGTACGGGCTGACTACAAGTCTGGATGTTGCCGCCATAGACGCTGAAAGCGAGCAGGCAGAGATTGACTGGGAAAGGAAACTGTCGGAAGTGCTGCCTTATGTCGATTTTTTTGTTCCGAGCATAGAGGAGCTGTGTTTTATGGTGGACAGGGGAAAATATGAGGAATTTCAGCAGAGGGGAGATGATGATATCTGTAAGCATCTGCATCTGGAAAGGGATATTCTGCCTGTGGCAAAAAAGATTGTTGATATGGGCTGCAAGGGAGTGCTTATCAAGTGCGGAGCGGCAGGAATGTTTCTTATGACGGGAGGAAAGGACAGGCTTAAAGAAATTTCGGATAAAATAGATGCAGAGTTATGGTACGGAAAAGAAATTTTTCAAAACAGCTATATACCCGACAGGATATTATCAGGTGCAGGCGCGGGAGATACGTCTATTGCAGCCTTTATATACGGACTTTGCAGCGGGATGACGCCTGAAGAAACCCTTAAAATAGCGGCAGGAACAGGGGCATCCTGTGTGACGGAGTACGATACTTTATCGGGATTGCTGCCTATAGAAGAATTGAAGAATAAAATAAAAAATGGCTGGAGAGAACAGAAATTTATAAGGAGGGAATTATGTTAGTTTCATTGGAATCTGTTTTAGGTATTGCGGAGGCAAAGAACATTGCGGTAGCTGCATTTAATCTTACTACTCTGGAGGGAATAAGAGCCGCCCTGGCGGCGGCTGAGGAGCTTGAGCAGCCTGTTATATTGCAGTTTGCCAATGCCGCACACGGCATGTATGTGCCTATGGAAATGATTGCACCGAGTATGCTTGCACTGGGAGATATGGCAAAAGTTCCCGTATGTGTACACCTTGACCACGGCGGAAATTTTGCGGAAGTAAAAAAAGCGCTGGAAATGGGATTTACAAGCGTAATGTACGACGGCTCGGCTCTGCCGTATGAGCTGAATGCGGCAAATACCAAAGCGGTTGTGGATATCGCCGCAAGGTTTTCGGCATCGGTAGAGGCGGAGATAGGCTCTATGGGAGCGGAAGTAAGCGAAGATGGAGGAGAGGCTGACGAAAGCTGCTATACAGATCCGGATGTTGCCGCAAAATTTGTGGCTGAAACAGGAGTAAATGCGCTTGCCTGCTCATTCGGTACGGTACACGGCATATACAAAAGCGCTCCGAAGCTTGATATCGACAGGATTGCAGAAATTCGCAGTAAGACGGGTATTCCCGTAGTTATGCATGGCGGCTCGGGAATAAGTGATGAGGATTTCAGAAAATGTATAGAAAACGGAGTGAGGAAAATTAATTTTTACACCTATGCAGCCAAATATGCCGGAGAGTATGTGAAGAAAAGGCTTGAAGAAAACTCCGGAAATGTATTCTATCACGATATTGCGGTGTGGGGAATGGAGTCGATGAAGCGGACTTATATGGATACAATAAGAGTTTTTGCAAATCTGAAGTAGTTTTGCCTTTATATTAGAACCTCCTGCAAAATGACAAATGTAATATCAAATAATTACAAAAAACAGGTGTTATCGCTTGGATAAACTGATATTATGCAGATATCATCAACGATGAATAAATCTAAGGAGGAAAGGTTTATGAAAAAAGGATTATTGTCATTTGTACTGACAGCGGCTATGGCGGTTTCGCTTGCGGCTTGCGGAAGCTCAACTACGGAAAGCGGAAGCACGGCGAGCGAGTCTGGCGGTACGACAAGTGCTGCGGCAAGCAATACGACAAGTACAGCGACAACGAGTACAACTTCTGCAGAAAAGCATTACAAATTCGGTTACACCTGTATGGACGGAACCAATCCGTTCTTTGTAACAATCCAGGACAAGATGAAAGAACTTGTTGAGGCAAGAGGAGATGAACTGGTAATTACCGATCCGGGCAACGATGTGACAAAGCAGATTTCACAGGTTGAGGATATGCTCTCACAGAATCTTGACGGACTCTTTATGAATCCGGTAGATGCACAGGGTATAATTCCGGCTCTTGATCAGGCAAAAGCGGCCAATGTTCCTATGGTGGGCTTTGATACACAGGTAGGAGATATGTCATACCTCGTATCGTATACAGGCTCGAACAACTACAACGCAGGAAAGGTTGTAGGAGAGGACTTGGTTAAGAAATGCCCTGACGGAGGAAAGATTATAGTTCTCGACTCTCCTACAATGCAGTCAGTAGTGGACAGAACCAACGGCTTCCTTGATGCAATCAACGGACATAACTTTGAGATAGTGGCTCAGCAGGATGCAAAGGGAAATCTTCAGGTAGCTATGGGTATTGCAGAAGATCTTCTTCAGGCGCATGGAGATGTGGTAGCTATATTCGGCGGAAACGATCCTACAGCTCTCGGTGCGCTTGCAGCGGCAAATGCGGCAGGAATTAAAAAGGGCGAGTGCTATATATACGGTATCGACGGTTCTCCTGACATAAAGAAAGAGCTTGCATCGGGTACATCTCTTATAGAGGGTACGGGAGCACAGTCGCCGGTATCTATAGCGGAGAAGGCTGTAGAAATCATGTACAACTATGTTGAAGGAAAGTCAATTGAGAAGGAATACCCTGTAGAGACCTTCCTTATTACGGCAGACAATGTAAATGATTACGGCACAGACGGCTGGCAGTAATTACGACACAGATAAAGAGATGTCTGCAATGCCGTAAGAGCAGAGCAGTAAACAGATTTAGATAAACTGTGGGAAGCAAGAGGTGCTTTCTTCGTCCGGAAGGGAAGGAGTAAGCACCTCTTTTCGGAATAATCTCTGTGGAAATTTGAATTTAAATAAGGGGATGATGAGTTGAGTGATAATATTATTCTTAGAATGAAAAACATCAGCAAGCGGTTTCCGGGTGTGTATGCGCTGAAAAATGTCAGCTTTGAATTAAGGCGCGGCGAAGTACATGCATTGCTGGGAGAAAACGGTGCAGGGAAGTCTACTTTAATAAAGGTGCTCGGAGGCATTTATCATGCTGAGGAGGGAGAAATTGAAATAGATGGGAAAACTGTGGGCATAAACAGCGTGCAGGATGCCGAAAAAAACGGAATTGCAATTATTCATCAGGAGCTTGTGCTTGTTCCCTATATGAGCGTTGCTGAAAATATCTACCTTGGGCGCGAGATAGGAAAGGGGATATTGGTGGACAGGGCGGAGATGGTAAAAAGTGCTCAGAAAACCTTGGATGAGCTTGGTATGGATATAGATGCAAGGAGTCTCGTAAAAGACCTGCCTATAGCCAAGCAGCAGATGGTAGAAATAACAAAGGCGGTATCCGTAAACTCCAAGATATTGGTAATGGACGAGCCTACATCATCCATAAGCGACAAGGAAGTGGAAAACCTCTTTAAGATAATGAGGGATTTGACCAAAAAAGGAGTCGGAATTGTCTATATTTCACACAAAATGAGCGAGCTTGACGAGATTTGTGACAGAGTTACGGTAATGCGTGACGGAGAATATGTAGGAACCAAAAATGTGAAAGAAACGGCAAAAGATGAGCTTATTGCCATGATGGTAGGAAGAACTCTTACAAACTACTATGTAAGAGATTACGGAGAGCCGGGAGATGAAGTATTGAAGGTGGTCAATCTTTCGGACGGCGACAAAGTAAAAGGTGCGGATTTCAGTATAAGGCAGGGCGAAATAGTAGGCTTTGCAGGGCTTGTAGGTGCGGGAAGAAGCGAAACTATGCAGGCGGTATTCGGGCTTGCAAAGGATGTAGAGGGCGAGATATATATCGACGGAGCAAGGGTGGAGATAAAGAGCCCAAAAGAGGCTATAAAGCATGGTCTGGCTCTGGTTCCGGAAAGCAGGAAAGAGCAGGGATTATATCTTGTTCAAAGTGTTAAATACAATACCACAATAGAGGTTTTAAAAGATTTCATAGGAAACTTCAGGGTTAACGGCAAAAAAGAGAAAGAAATTACTCAGGAGTATATAGACCTCATGTCTACAAAGACTCCGTCGCAGGAGCAGGAGATAGGCAATCTTTCAGGAGGAAACCAGCAGAAAGTTATGATAGGAAGATGGCTGGCTACCAAGCCTAAGATACTTATTCTTGATGAGCCTACAAGGGGAATAGATGTAGGTGCCAAGTCGGAAATATATGCTATTATGAATGATTTGGTAAAAAAGGGAGTATCGATAATAATGATTTCTTCCGAACTTCCTGAGATTATAAATATGAGTGACAGGGTTTATGTAATGGCAGGCGGAACGGTAAGGGGATGCATAGAAAGAGGCGAGATATCTCAGGAAAGCATTATGCATCTTGCGGCAATCTAAAATCAGAGGTGGATGAGATGGAAAAAAATAAGATTGAAAGCTATAACAATAAGGTGGTGTCCGCTAATCCGGTTATCGGATTTTTAAAAGAAAATATGGGAATAATGGCGGCACTGTTTATTCTCTGTATGTTCTTATCCGTATTTCCCGGTACAAGTGAAACGTTTCCTACAGTAAAAAATATGATGAATGTACTGAGGCAGATTTCAACCAATATGCTTTTAGCCTGCGGTATGACTATGGTAATCATACTCGGAGGAATAGACCTTTCGGTAGGCTCCGTCATAGCATTTACAGGAGTTATTTCCGCAGGTCTGGTTTCCAGAAACGGTCTAAGCATACCTATGGCATTGGTTATCGGTCTTACAATAGGCTTGATTTCGGGAGCATTCAACGGTATAGTCATTTCAAGGACTACAATTCCTCCGTTTATTGTAACGCTTGCAACTATGAATATAGCGAGGGGATTGGCAGGAGTATATACCGGAGGTTCGCCTGTAAGAGTCGTATCAAAAGAGTGGCAATGGCTTGGAGCGGGGTACATTGCGGGTATACCTATTCCTGTTATAATAATGATTATAATATTTATCCTGTCGCTGTTAATTATGAATAAGACAAAGATGGGAAGGTACATCTATGCGGTGGGAGGAAATCCTCTTGCAGCCAAGTTCTCGGGTATAAATGTATCCAGGGTAAAATTTTTCGTATACACATATTCGGGAATAATGGCGAGTCTTGCGGGAATTATACTTGCCTCAAGAATGTATTCCGGTCAGCCTACGGCGGGAGAAGGAGCGGAGATGGATGCCATTGCGGCGGTTGTAGTCGGCGGAACATCTATGTCGGGAGGTTCGGGAAAGCTCGGCGGCACATTGATAGGTGCACTCATAATAGGCATA